>CAYVIS010000252.1:0-2906 GCA_964451565.1 uncultured Neisseria sp. | reverse complement strand
ATCCGCACCTATTCCGGCACCATGTTGAAATTCAAAAATTCCAAAGTGAATGTGAAAGACAATCCGGTGGTCAATCGCGGCGGCAAAGAGATTGTCGTGCGCGCCGAAGTGGTGCAGCCGGGCGGCAAGCCGGTGAATATGGATTTCACCACTTATCAGAGCGGCAACCGTTACCGCGTGTATAACGTGGCCGTAGAAGGCGCGAGCTTGGTTACCGTATACCGCAACCAGTTTGGCGAAACCATTAAAAACAAAGGCATCGACGGCCTGATTGCCGAATTGAAAGCCAAAAACAACGGCGGCAAATAAGCATGAACACGGAAATCCGCAACGGCGTATTGTATTTGAGCGGCGACATTACCGTGAAAACGGTAAACGCCGCCGCTTACGCGCAGTTTGAGCAACAATGCCGCGCCGATGAAGTGAATGCGCTGGATTTGGCCGGCGTGAGCCGTGCCGATTCGGCCTGCGTGTCGCTGCTGCTCACCGCGCTGCGGCTGAAACCCGCCGGTGTGGCTTTTCAAGGCGTGCCCGCCTCCGTAGCGGCGCTGGCCGATTTGTATGAAATCAAAGATTGGGTAAACGCATGAAACAACGTACCGTTGCCTGTGTCGTGCTGATGCTGGCCGTGAGCCAGCCTGTGTGGGCCGACACCAACCCTGCCGATCCTTACGAGCGCTACAACCGCGTGATGTATAAGGTAAACGACACCGCCGACCGCTATGTGCTCACCCCCGTGGCACGCGGCTATCGTGCCATTACGCCCAAGCCGGTGCGCACCGGCGTGAGCAACTTCTTCAACAACCTGCGCGATGTGGTGAGCTTCGGCAGCAATGTGTTGCGCCTCGACATCAAGCGCGCCAGCGAAGACTTGGTGCGCGTGGGCATCAACACCACCTTCGGTCTCGGCGGCCTGATTAATATCGCCGATGCGGGCGACATGCCGAACAATAAAAACACGCTGGGCGACACCTTCGCTTCGTGGGGCTGGAAAAAAAGCAATTATTTTGTGTATCCGCTGCTTGGCCCTTCCACCGTGCGCGACAGCGTGGGCACCACCGTCGTCAGCGTGTATCCGGTGCAAAACGCCGTGTTTGAAACCAGCGCCGGCCGCATCAGCGCCACCGCCGTCAATGCCGTCAACACCCGCGAAGGCCTGCTGGATTTGACCGACAGCCTCGATGCTGCCGCGGTAGACAAATATGCCTATACCCGCGATATGTATATGCGCATGCGCGCGCAGCAAACCGGCGTGTCTTTGCCGCAAAGCGAAGACGACAATATCGACATTGACGAGTTGGTGGATGCGGGCAGCGATGCGCCTACTGCAGCCGATAACGCCGCGCCTGCGGAAGCTGTCGATACCGCCCCTGCTGCGGATGATATGCCGTTGGATACTCCTTTCGACACTCAGGCAGACGAATGGCAGCCGATCAGCGTGGCACCAATCAGCTTGTGGCAGCCCGACAGCGCCGCCGATAACACGCGTTTGGCCTATTATTAAACCATCTGGGGCTGAATCAAAGGCCGTCTGAAAAGCCTGTATTTCAGACGGCCTTTTTGTCTGGCAAACCATCGCGTCATTCATTTTGCCGTCACACCGGCCAGCGTAAAACGCCATATACCCCGCAGCAGGCAGGCCGCAAAACCGTGCGGCCGCCTATCTGCTTTGCATCGGTAGCTTTTCGCTTTTCTTTGCGCTATGATGCAGTAAACCTTTGATGCAGTCAGAGGCTTCCCGACACCATCTCGACAGGAGCAGCGCCATGTATGAAGTGAACCGCAGCGTCTTTATTCTGATGCCTTTGGAGCCATTCTGGAACTGGTTATTGTCGCTTCCCGAAATCGAACTCGACGGCTTCGAGCTGGCAGATTTGCAGGCCGATGCCAATGCCTATCTGGTCAACCCTTGCGACAGTGCCGACGAAGTGTGGGAAGAAATCGAATCGCGCTTTGAAGAAATTTTTGCCGCCGAGCTGGCCGACTGGTGCGAAGACGAAGGCCTGTGGCCGGATTTGAACGCCGATACGTTTAACGAATGGTTTGATATCCAGCTCTCCACCGTGCTGACCGATTTGTCGCAAGAGCCGCTGGAGCGCGAAGCCTTCCAGCCCCTTACCCTCAACTGATTTAAGCGGCCATCACATGAGCGATACCACCATCCGCGTACGCGGCTACCACCTCGATGGCTACGGCCACGTCAACAACGCCCGCTATCTCGAGTTTCTCGAAGAGGCGCGCTGGGCATTTTTCGAGCAACACGGCCTGATGCGTTACTTGAAAGGCGAAATGATGGTGGTGGCGCGCATCGATATCCGCTACCGCCGACCGTCTGCTGCCGGTGATGTGCTGCGGGTGGAAACCGCCGTCAACCATGCCGAGCCGCGTCAGGTGGTGCTTACGCAAAATATCGTGTTGGCCGATACGGGCAAAAACGCTGTTGAGGCCGAAATCACATTGGTGCCCGTGAGCGGCGAAACCGGCCGCGCCACCGATTTAAACCCCGAATTGTTTCAATATCTCTGCAAGCTTCTCGAAACATCCGTATGAAAAAAATCTTTATTTTCGCCGCCCTTGCCGTGGTGGTGGTATTGCTCGGCGTGGTGTTGTGGCCGAAAAACCACCCCGCCCCTGAATTTTCGCTGCCTGATTTAAACGGGAAAACCATCAGCAATGCCGATTTGCAAGGCAAGGTTACGCTGATTAATTTCTGGTATCCCTCATGTCCCGGCTGCGTAAGCGAAATGCCCAAGCTCGTGAAAACCGCGCAGGATTACGCGGGCAAAGACTTTCAGATTATTGCTATTTCCGAGCCTTTCGACCCGTTGGAGAGCGTGAAAAACTATGTGGCCACGCGCGGCTTGCCGTTTACGGTGATGTATGATGCCGACGGCAACGTGGGCAAA
>CAYVIS010000251.1:1510-2947 GCA_964451565.1 uncultured Neisseria sp. | reverse complement strand
ATTCATAAGATTGCTTCTGCTTCCATCAAAATTAATTTATTTTAGAGGCCGTCTGAAATGTTTCAGACGGCCTAAGCATGTTTATATAATACAATTATCCGTGCATATCATAATAACGTACATATATTTTCCCTTCTCTGGCTGCAATTTGCTTTTTTCTCATAATTAAATCGGCCAACGTGATGCGCTCTTCTAAAACTGCAAAAAGGTCTGAGCCATCCATTAATATTATAACTTTATCCCTAGCTTGAAACGCTTCAACTCCATCCATCGAAAATCCATTAATTGAAAGGAATAATCCTAATGTATTTTCGAGCTTAGACTTCACTTTACTCTCAAATGCTGCTAAATCAGCCTTATTTATCAACTCTTTTTGCCATTTGGCTTCAAATAAATATTCTGTACCAAACAAAGAAAAAGCACCATCAATTTGCTCCCCTAAAAGTTTAAATGACGATTTAGGATCAAGATCATATAAAGCAAATACACGATACATCAATTTTTCTAATTGAAAACCCCTATTTTGGCTATTTTGCTCTGTCAATAAAGACGAATATTCATCTTTAATTTCTTCAAGTTGCCTCTTGGTATCTTTAAAAGTGGTTAACTCGGCTGCCGCCAAGCGCCTTTTCCTTTCAGCCTCCTGTTTAGCATCTGTTTCTTGTTGATGTGTATGAACTAAGAGTTTTAATTTTTCAACAGCATTTTTTGCATTTTTAACCTTGTTATTTCCATCCTCTAAATGTTCCAGATGAGAAAAATTAGGAATTTTGCAAACTTCAGAACAAAATTTGATTAAATCATCGGTATATTGTGCATTTCTTGTTAACAGCCCTATAAGGTCAGATACAATTTCTCGTTTTGTTTTATTCCAATCTAAATAGTGGATTACTGATTTATTTGTTAAGCATTGAAATAAAAATCCTTGTAAGTCTTTCTTATACCAATAAACATGAACTAATGCCTCTTGTAGTGCCATTACAGCCATTGGGGATAGTTGTTTTCCCATATTTACCCCTAACAAAAAATAAAAATCTTTTTCAGACGGCCTCAATATTAGTCATTTCATCTGAAAAATTATATTCATTATATATCCACTACCCGTACTTTACTCCTCTTCCGTACCCAACCGCGCACCCACACGAAAAACAGCGGCACAAACAGCAAGCCCAATATCGTGGAAATTACCGTGCCGCCGAGCACGGCGGTGCCGATGGCGATGCGGCTGGCCGCACCTGCGCCGGTGCCGAGTGCCAGCGGCAGCACGCCGAAGCCGAAAGCGAGCGAGGTCATGATAATCGGGCGCAGGCGCAGTTTGGCGGCTTCGACGGCGGCCTGGGTCAGGCTACGGCCCTGCGCCTGCAACTGCACGGCGAATTCGACAATCAAAATGGCGTTTTTGGCGGCCAGCCCCACAGTAGTGAGCAGGCCGACCTG
>CAYVIS010000251.1:0-1410 GCA_964451565.1 uncultured Neisseria sp. | reverse complement strand
TCGGCCTGCACATACACGCGCTTGACGCGGCCGTTTTGAATAAAGTCGTTCACATACGTGCCGCCGAGCGCATGATTGAGTAACTGGTTCACCGCCGCCGGTTCGATTTGCTGGGCGGCGGCTTTGAAATTGTCGATGTCCACCACCAGTTGCGTGCGCGCATCCTGATTGCTGGCGCGCACGCTGCGCAGATACGGGCTTTGCTGGGTCAGCTCGATAAAGCGGTCTTTGGCGGCCACCAGAGCATCGTAGCCCGCGCCGTTCATGTCTTTAATCACAAAGCTCACGCCGCCTGCCGAGCCGAGGCCGCGCACCACCGGCGGCACGCTCACGAAAATGCGCGCATCGTGGCGCTTGCGCATTTCCCGCGCAATGCGGGTTTCCAGCGCGGCGGCGCTGTGTTCGCTACCGGGGCGCTCGCTCCACGGTTTGAGCCGCAGCGTCATCTGGCCGTAGGCCTGGCTGCCGCGGATGCCGGTCAGCGCATGCACGGTGGCCACTTCGGGCTGCTGCATGAAATAATCGGTGAGCTCAGCCACGATTTTCTGGGTGCGCGCATCGGTAGCGCCCGGCGGCAGGGTGAGGCTTACGCTCAGAAACCCCTGGTCTTCCTGCGGCAGAAACGAGGTGGGCAGCCACCAAAACAAACCCGCACACACGGCCAGCAAAGCCACAAAAGCCGCAAACATGAGCTTGCCGCGTTGCAGCAGACGGCCGACGGTGCGCCCGTACCAGTCGGCGCTGCGCTCGAAACCGCGCTCGAATGCGTCAAACAGCCGCCGGAACAGGCCGCCGCGTGATTTGCCGTGCGCTTTGGGTTTCAAAAACTGCGCGCACATCGCCGGCGACAATGTAAGCGCCACCAGCACCGAAAAGCCCATCGCCGCGATAATGGTGACGGCAAACTGGCGGTAAATCACGCCGGTGGTGCCGGGGAAAAACGCCATCGGCACAAACACCGCCGAGAGCACCATGCCGATGCCCACCAGCGCCGACGAAATCTCGCGCATGGATTGCTCGGTAGCGGTTTTGGCATCCAGCGCCTGCTCATGCATGGTGCGCTCCACGTTTTCCACCACCACAATCGCATCGTCCACCAGCAAGCCGATGGCCAGCACCAGCGCAAACATGGTCAGCATATTGATGGAATAGCCCAGCAGCGACAACACGCCCAGCGTGCCCATCAGCACCACCGGCACGGCAATCGCCGGAATCAGCGTGGCACGCCAGCTTTGCAGGAACACATACATCACCAGCACCACCAGCACCACCGCTTCCACCAGCGTTTTGAGCACTTCCTGCAAAGATGCCTTCACAAACGGCACGCTGTCCTGGCTGGTTTGCGCTTTCATATTAGGGTATACGGATTTAATGGTTGATGGGGCACCTTCACCCCATCAATCTGATACC
>CAYVIS010000250.1:0-2986 GCA_964451565.1 uncultured Neisseria sp. | reverse complement strand
GGTTTTATACTCATTCCGCTTCTCTGTGTAGGATAGGTGCAAACCCATCAAAACCGTTGCGGTGGTGGAAATGGTGGGTTTACACCCATCCACATTCATGTTGTTACAGGCGGTTTTGGTTCAGCCATTGCGTTAAATCTTCGGTGCTGATGCCGCCGTTGTCTTCAAAATCGAGTTTGTTGACGAGCTTGCCTTGGCTGTATTTGGCGAGCACGGGCGTGCCGCTGAGGCGGTATTGCTGTTTGAATGCTGTCCAGGCGGATTTGTCTTGGTGCAGGCGGTGGACGTTGATGAAGTAGATTTTGTCTTGCAGCTTGCGGTTGTGGATATAGCGCTTGAACATGGGCTCAAAGGCGTTGCAATCGCCGCAGCTGGGGCGGCCGATATAGGCATAGAAGGTATCGCCTGCGGCTACTTTGGCTTTGAAGTTGGCGACGGTGAGGCTGTTGAGCTCGAAATAGATATCGGAATAGGTGTTTTCGAGGCGTTTGGTGTTTTCGGCGGACAGTTTGACGGCGGTTTCGGCTTCGCTGAGGCGGTCGCGCAGGGTTGTGGTGTTGCTGCAGGCGCTGAGGGCGAGGGTGCAGAGGGCGAAGGTGAGGATTTTTTGTTTCATGGTTGGCTCCTTATTATGGGGTGAACGCGCTCAATCGTTGATTGCTAGGTTAGGCGATGCCTTTGCTGGCAGCGGGCTTCGACAGACTCAGCCCCTGATTTTATGTTTATCCAAATCAATAGGCCGTCTGAAAAATATAACATTTTTCAGACGGCCTTGACGTTGCCTTATGTGCTTTGTTTGATTTAGCCCAACAAGGCCACTAACACGGCTTTGATGGTGTGCATGCGGTTTTCGGCCTGGTCGAACACGATGGAGGCGGGGCTTTCAAATACGTCTTCGGTCACTTCCACGCCGTCGAGGCCGAAGGTTTGGTAAATCCATTCGCCCACTTTGGTTTCGCGGTTGTGGAAAGCGGGCAGGCAGTGCATGAATTTGACTTGCGGGTTGCCCGATGCGGCCATCAATTCGGGGGTGACGCGGAAAGGTTTGAGCAAATCGATGCGCTCCTGCCACACGGCTTCCGGCTCGCCCATGCTCACCCATACGTCGGTGTGGATGAAGTCTGCGCCCTGCACGGCGGCCTGCGGGTCGTCGGTGAGCAACACGCGCGCGCCGCTGGCGGCGGCCAATTCGTGCGCTTTGGCAATCAGGTTTTCAGACGGCCACAGGTGTTTGGGCGCGCCGATGCGCACGTCCATGCCGAGCAAGGCGCCGATTAGCAGCAGCGAATTGCCCATATTGGAGCGGGCATCGCCCACATAGGCATAGGCGGTTTGCTCGAGCGGTTTGTCGCTGTGTTCGCGCATGGTGAGCATGTCAGCCAGCATTTGGGTGGGGTGGAATTCGTCGGTGAGGCCGTTGAACACGGGCACGCCGGCGTATTCGGCCAGCTCTTCGACAATGGCTTGGCCGAAGCCGCGGTATTCGATGCCGTCATACATACGGCCGAGCACACGGGCGGTGTCTTTGATGCTTTCTTTGTGGCCGATTTGGCTGCCGCTCGGCTCCAGATAGGTAACGCCTGCGCCCTGATCCATGGCGGCCACTTCAAAAGCGCAGCGGGTGCGGGTGGAGGTTTTCTCGAAAATCAGCGCGATGTTTTTGCCTTTGAGCCGCTGCACTTCGCTGCCGGCTTTTTTGGCGGCTTTGAGTTCTGCCGACAAATCGAGCAGATAGTGGATTTCGGCGGGGCTGAAGTCTAATAATTTAAGGAAATGGCGGTTGTTCAGGTTCATGGTTTGCTTTCTGAATGGGGGTCTGAGGGTTTCAGACGGCCTCACAATAATTGCTGCATCATGTTTTGGTAAATGGCCGACAGCTTGGGAATATCGTCGAGCAAGACGTTTTCGTTAATCTGGTGGATGCTCTCATTACTCGGCCCCAGCTCAATCAGCTCGGCAGCAATGGCTTTGATGAAACGGCCGTCTGAAGTGCCGCCGCTGGTGGAAAGCTCGGCTTCGATGCCGCACACGCTGCGGATGGCGGCTTGCGCCACTTCGGTGAGCGGGCCGGCGGCGGTGAGGAAGGGCTGGCCGGAGCATTGCCATTCGATGTCGTAGGTGATGCCGTGTTTGTCGAGAATGTCGTGCACACGCTGTTTGAGGCCGATGTCGGTCGATTCGGTGGAAAAACGGAAGTTGAATTGCACGTTCAGCGCGCCGGGAATCACGTTGGTGGCGCCGGTGCCGCCGTTGATGTTGGACACTTGAAAGCCGGTGGGCGGGAAATATTCGTTGCCTGCGTCCCACTCGGTGGCGGCCAATTCGGCCAGCGCAGGGGCGAAGGTGTGGATGGGGTTGACAGCCAGATGCGGATAGGCGATGTGGCCTTGTTTGCCCTTCACGGTGAGCTTGCCCGAAAGCGAGCCGCGGCGGCCGTTTTTGAGGGTGTCGCCCAGTGTTTCGACGGCGGTGGGTTCGCCGACAATGCAATAATCAATCAACTCGCCGCGCGCTTTTAAGGCATCAACCACTTTTGTGGTACCGTCGTGGGCGTCGCCCTCTTCGTCGGAAGTAATCAGCAAGGCGATGCTGCCTGCGTGGTCGGGATGCTCGGCAACAAAGCGCTCGCAGGCGGTGACGAAACAGGCGATGCTGGTTTTCATGTCTGCCGCGCCGCGCCCGTATAAACGCCCGTCGCGCTCGGTCGGCTCAAACGGCGGCGACTGCCATTTTTCAACGGGGCCGCTGGGCACAACGTCGGTGTGTCCGGCAAAACACAGCAACGGCGCTGTGTTGCCGCGCCGCGCCCAGATGTTTTTGGTGTTGCCGAAGTGCATTTCTTCGATGGTGAAGCCGATTTTTTGCAGCCGCTCGGCCAGAATGGTTTGGCAGTTTTTATCATCCGGCGTCACCGATTGCTCGGCGATTAATTGTTTGGCCAGATTCAGGGATTGGGTTTCGCTCATGGGTATACTTATAAATAATA
>CAYVIS010000249.1:0-2997 GCA_964451565.1 uncultured Neisseria sp. | reverse complement strand
TGCAAGTCGGCAAACGATGCGCCTTCCACGCGGCTGGTAATGCCGGGGAAACACAAGGCGGTGATTTCGCTGTTTAAGCCCACCACTTCAAACAGGCGCGCGCATCGGTAAGACGAGATGCACGAAATGCCCATTTTCGACATGATTTTGTAGAGGCCTTTGTTGATGCTGTTGCGGAAATTGGCCATCACCACGCGCATCGGCTTGGCAATCGCGCCCACGTTGACCATGTTCGCCAAACATTCATACGCCAAATACGGATACACGGCAGTCGCACCCAAACCGATCAACACGGCGAAATGATGCGGGTTGCGCGCTGAAGCGGTTTCCACAATCATATTCGCGTCGCAGCGCAGATTGGTTTCGACCAAACGGTTTTGCACCGCACCGACAAACAGCGGCGCGGGAATCGGCTGCAGCTCTTTGCTGATGGCCTTATCCGACAACACCAACAACACCGCACCGTTGCGCACGGCGGCTTCGGCTTCGTTGCACAAACGCTCGGTAGCGTCTTTCAGGCTGATTTCGGCGGGGTTGTATACCGCATCCAGCACCACATGTTTGTAGTGCTCCTGCGGCAGGCGCAACAATTGCTGCATATCGGAATACAGCAACACCGGTGATTTGAAATTCACGCGGTTCGACATGCCTTCCGCTTCGAAAAACACGCTCATCTCGCGGCCGATGCTGGTGGCCAAGCTCATCACATGCGCTTCACGCAAGGGGTCGATGGGCGGGTTGGTGACTTGGGCGAAATACTGGCGGAAATAGTCGTAAATCAGACGCGGGCGTTCGCTCAAGACGGCAAACGGTGCATCGTCGCCCATCGAGCCCACCGGCTCTTGGCCGTTTTCGCCCATCACGCGCACAATGCTTTCCAGCTCTTCACGGTCGTAAAGGAATTGTTTTTGATACACGGCCAGCGATTCGGCATCCATCGCCGCCTCGCCTACTTCGTCTTCCGGCAGCTGCTCAAACGGAATCAGACGCTGCACGTTTTTGTCCAGCCAAGTGCGGTAAGGATGGCGCGCGCGCAATTCTTGGTCGATTTCGTCGGAATGCAGCATTTTGCCGTTTTTGGTGTCAATCACCAGCAGCTGGCCGGGGCCGACACGGCCTTTTTCCACCACTTCATCGGGCGCGTAATCCCAAATACCCACTTCGGATGCGATGGTAATCAGGCGGTCTTGCGTCACCACATAACGCGCAGGGCGCAAGCCGTTGCGGTCGAGATTACAGGCAGCATAACGGCCGTCTGAAAGCACGATGCCGGCGGGGCCATCCCACGGCTCCATGTGCATGGAGTTGAAATCGTAAAACGCACGCAAATCGTCATCCATGTCCGGATTTTGCTGCCAGGCGGGCGGCACCAGCAGACGCATGGCGCGGAACAAGTCCATGCCGCCGTTGACAAACAATTCGAGCATATTGTCGAGCGAGCTGGAGTCGGAACCGGTTTCGTTCACAAACGGCGCGGCCGTTACCAAATCCGGAATCAGCGGCGTGCGGTATTTATAGGCACGCGCACGCGCCCACGCGCGGTTGCCGGAAATGGTGTTGATTTCGCCGTTGTGCGCCAGATAGCGGAACGGCTGCGCCAGCTTCCAGCGCGGCATGGTATTGGTGGAAAAGCGTTGGTGAAACAGGCAGATGGCAGACTGCATGCGCAAATCGGCCAAATCGAGGTAAAACTTGGGCAAGTCTTTCGGCATGCACAAGCCTTTATAGATGATGGTGCGGTTCGACAGGCTGCAGATATAGAAATCGTCGTTGTCTATGCGTTTTTCGATACGGCGGCGCGCCACAAACAGACGGCGTTCGATGTCTTGGATACGCCAGCCGCTCGGTGCATTGATAAACACCTGTTTGATTTTCGGCATATCGGCAGCGGCAATCGAGCCCAATACCGACACATTCACCGGCACGTCGCGCCAAGCGGCAATGCCCAACGTTTCATTCACCAGCTCTTCATTGATGATGTCGACAAACTGCTGCGCCAAGGCATCGTCTTGCGGCAGGAAAATCTGGCCGACGGCGAAATTTTGCGCCAACACAAAACCTTCTTCGGCGGCTACTGCCTGAAAAAAGGTTTTCGGCATCTGCAGCAACAGGCCGCAGCCATCGCCGGTTTTGCCGTCCGACAAGATAGCGCCGCGGTGCTGCATGCGCGACAGGCCGAGAATGGCGGTGCGCACCACTTTATGGCTCGGTTCGCCGTCGATATTGGCGATAAGGCCGAAACCGCAGTTTTCTTTTTCTAGGGTGCGATCATACAACATGGACATGATTTACCTTTCCTGCATAGATTTTGGTAGAGACATGTGCCTTGAGCGGGTTTGTAGCAAAAATACTCACTACAGCATCAAGCCGGGGCACTTCATTGATTATTTGGTAGTCTGTCTAAAATACGGAAATTGTCATCAATCGTCAAAGGTTTTTTCAGGATTTACACATACACCCGACACCAAGCATCCGCATCAAAAAAGTCAATAAATTCACGTAAAAACACAATTCACAGAAAAAATTGCTCTATTGATTTTAAAAAAGACATATCCGTTTAATTTAACACAAACTAACAACATAGCGGAATCTCTGCATTTTTTTGCATTATCCACAAAATTTGTATGATTAAAGCGAAATCCAACCCGTAGTCGAACTACACAAAAAGGCCGTCTGAAATCTTTGCTTTCAGACGGCCTGTAATTTGGCTTCAAACCAATATGCTGATTAATGTGCTTTTACAGCCACCTCTGCCAAGGCCGCACGCATTTCATCAATCACAACTTTATAATCCGCCTGGCCGAAAATGGCCGAACCGGCGACAAACGTATCCGCCCCCGCAGCCGCCACAGCAGCGATATTGTCGGTTTTGATGCCGCCGTCTACTTCCAGCGCAATCGTCCTGCCACTCTCATTGGCATACATATCCAGCAAATCGCGCACTTGGCGGGTTTTCACCAAAGTTTGCGGGATAAATTTCTGACCGCCGAAACCGGG
>CAYVIS010000248.1:0-3000 GCA_964451565.1 uncultured Neisseria sp. | reverse complement strand
CTTTGGCTTTTTTGTAGAAATACATCGGCGCGGCATACAGCGCCATCAGCGTGGCCGCCAATTCGATTTGGGTCGGCGCGTGGCCGAAATATTCTTCGGCGATGGCCTCGGCGGCAAATTCGTTTTCACCGCACACTTCCCACAGCAAATCGGTGTCGATTTCTGCGGCTTCTGCTTGGGATTTTTCTAAAAATTCGGCCAACGGCTGCGAAAATTCGACAAATACATTATTCGCTTTCACTTTGGTGCGTTTGCCGTGTTGGGTGTCGACTTGATAGGTGGCATCGTTTTTCTGAACGATGGCGGCCACTTTGAACTGGCCGGATTCTTCGTAAAAAATGTTCATAAATCTTCAATGAGTAAGCTTGGGCGCTATTTTAACAGATTCGGATTGATGAGGCCGTCTGAAACTTTTCAGACGGCCTGCATACAGATGGTTGAGCCTGATTGACGGTTTATCGTTAAAAAATATAGTTGATTAGAATTAAAATAGTACATCAATACATTTTCAAGATTACCGTATTGCAGGAGATTGCTTTGATGGCGAATAAACTGAAGCTGCGCTTCAGACTGGGCTCCTGCCTACGCAGGAGCGACGGGGTTTATCTTCATCAAACAGGTTCAATCAATTGTCCTGATTTAATTCTAACTCGCTATATCATCGGCATCGCAACAAGCCGCGCTATTTTTTCAGACGGCCTCTCCCCAGCCAAACGCCGCCAATACCCGTTGCCAATCCGCATCAACAGGTGCTTCGGCGCGAATACGCAGGCCGTCTGAAAGGCGGTCGAATGCAAGCGAATGCGCGTGCAGCATCAAGCGCGACACGCCGGTGTGGGCGGCAACGGCGCGGTTTTGGGCGCTGTCGCCATAAGTGGTGTCGCCGACAATCGGGTGGAAAATATGCTTCATGTGGCGGCGCAGCTGGTGTTTGCGGCCGGTATGCGGCGTGAGCGCCAGCCACGAATAGCGCGAAGTGGCATAACGGGCGGCAGATGAAAACGGCTGCTCGGTTTGCGCCAAGGTCTGCCAATCGGTGCGCGCGCTTTGGGCGGGTTTGTCGGCATCGGCCAGCGCATCGGCGATTTTGTCGTGCACTTCTTTTAAGGCGTAGTCGATGCTGCCCGCGCCGTGCAGATGGCCGCGCACCACCGCCCAATAGCTTTTCTGCACGCTTTTTTGCTCAAACTGCTGCGCCAGCGCCCGTGCCGAATCGCTGCCAAGCGCAAACAGCAACACGCCCGAAGTGGGGCGGTCGAGGCGGTGTACGGGGTAAACGTGTTGCCCGATTTGGTCGCGCAGGGTCTGCATCACAAACTGCGTTTCGTGGCGGTCGAGCCAGCTGCGGTGCACCAGCATGCCGGCGGGTTTGTTGACGGCGATGCAGTCGGCATCGTGATAGAGGATTTCGAGCATAGGTTTCAGACGGCCAAAAAAAATGCCCTTGCGGAACAAGGGCGGGAATTCATTACTTCCTAGTTTGTTAGGAAAAACAATGAAAAGTTGCTGAAAAACATTGTAGTCTTTTACGCGCTCAAACGCCAGCTTGAGCTGCAAATCTGCGCGCGGTTGTGGGGATTGCGCTACAATAGCCGCTGCTTAATATTTTTCCGAATGGTTTTGATGAACGCCGATATTGTTTACCGGATTTTTTTGCTTTTTTTTGTGGTTTCAACGGCTTTGCAGTTGTATCTTTCCGTGCGCCAAAGCCGCGCCGTGTTGCGCCACCGTGCCGAAGTGCCGCGCGATTTCGCTGATACGGTCACGCTGGCGGAGCATCAGGTGGCCGCCGATTATTCGCTGGCCAAACAGCGGCTGGCGCGCTACCGGATTTGGTTTGATGCTTTACTGCTGCTGGTGTTTACCCTCGGCGGCGGCCTTGATTTACTCGCGGCGGTGAGTGCCAAGCTTTCAGACGGCCCCATCACGCAGGGCGTGTGGCTGATTGCGCTGTTTACTTTGGTGAGCACCTTATTGAGCCTGCCGTTTGAGGCGTATGCCACGTTTAAGCTGGAAGGCCGTTTCGGCTTCAACCGCAGCACACCCGCTACGTTTATCGCCGACCGCATCAAGGGTTTGCTGCTTGGCGCGATAATCGGCGTGCCGCTGCTGTATGCGGCGATTTACCTGATGGGCGTCACCGGCGCGCTGTGGTGGCTGTGGGTGTGGCTTTTGTGGCTGGGTGTGTCGCTGCTGCTGATGTGGGCGTTTCCGAAATGGATTGCGCCGTTGTTCAACAAATTCGAACCGCTGCCCGAAGGCCGTCTGAAAAGCCAAATCGAAAACCTGCTCGCGCGCACCGGCTTTAAAAGCAACGGCATTTTCGTGATGGACGGCAGCAAACGCAGCGGCCACGGCAACGCCTATTTCACCGGCCTCGGTGCCAACAAACGCATCGTTTTTTTCGACACGCTCTTAAAAGACATGCAGCCCGATGAAGTGGAAGCGGTGTTGGCACACGAATTGGGGCATTTCAAACACAAACACATCATCAAACAAATGGCGGTGACGTTTGCTTTGGCGCTGGCGGTGTTGTTTATCCTCGGTTTGGTGATGCCGCATGCGGCGTTTTATCAGGGCTTGGGCGTACATTATCCGAGCCATGCGATGGCGCTGTTGCTGTTTATGCTGGTGTTGCCGGTGTTTACCTTTCCGTTTTCGCCGCTCTCCGGCCTGATGTCGCGCAAAAACGAATTTGAAGCCGACCGCTTCGCCGCGCAAACCGCTTCGGCCGATGATTTGATTGCCGCGCTCACCAAGCTTTACCGCAGCAATGCCTCCAGCTTGGTGGCAGACAAATGGTACGAACGCTTCTATGCCTCACACCCCGGCGCGCGCGAACGGATTGCGGCGCTGAAAAGGGCGGCGCGTTGAGTGAACAGATGCAGCAAAGCCCGTCTTTCGGCCTTCGCGCACTGCTGTTTGAAACAACACCCGCCCGCGTTAAAAATTATTGAATCCATCAATATCACAACAATATTCAAAATTAAGAAACTTAAA
>CAYVIS010000247.1:0-3004 GCA_964451565.1 uncultured Neisseria sp. | reverse complement strand
ATGCCCAGCCGCTGCATGGTTTCGCGCGATACGTGGGTGAGGGCGATTTCGCGGCCGTCGTAGGGCGGATTTTGCAGGGTGGCGAGCGGGTGTTTTTCAATCAGGGTAACGGTGAGGCCGCTGCCGGCCAATTCTGCGGCGAAGCTCAGGCCGGCGGGGCCGGCGCCGACGATGAGGATGTCGCTGTGTGGGTTCATAAAGCGCCTTTCGGAATGCGTTGCGTCAAATGCTTATCAGCATAAACGAAAGATGCTGATTATGTGCAACTTTATTTCATCGGTTTAATGTAAGTCAAATTTGGCGGATAACAGGCCGAGACCTTTGCAAAATTGTTCTTGCATCATCAAAAGTCACCCGACTCCGTCATTCCGGCGCAGGCCGGAATCTACTCTCCGCATAAACTTTTTTAAATCAATAAACTGAATTTTGACAGATGGATTCCGGCCTGCGCCGGAATGACGGGTTTATTGGTTATTTGCAAGAGAAAAAGTATTTTGCAAAAGTCTCAGGCCGTCTGAATGCAAAAAAAGCCTGCGTGATACAGGCTTTTTGGGTTTTTATAGTGGATTAGATTTGAACCAGTACAGCGTTGGCTCGCCTTGCCGTACTAGGTGTACTGTCTGCGGCTCCCCGCCTTGTCCTGATTCAAATCTAACCCACTATATTTAAAGGAGAATCAGGCTTTGCCCCACACTTCTTCGGCGATGTCGCGGATAAAGGCCAGTTTCTGCCATTGCTCTTCTTCGCTCAATACGTTGCCTTCTTCGGTGGAGGCAAAGCCGCATTGCGGGCTCAGGCAGAGCTGGTTGATGTCGACATATTGCGCGGCTTCTTCGATGCGTTCGATAATTGCGTTTTTGTCTTCCAGTTCGCCTGATTTGGAGGTAATCAAACCCAGCACCACTTGCTGGTCTTTGATGAAACGCAACGGTTTGAAGTCGCCGGCGCGGTCGCTGTCGTATTCGAGGTAGAAGCCGTCGACATTGCAGCCGCCGAAGAGGATTTCGGCCACCGGCTCGTAACCGCCGCTGGAAAACCAGGTGGAACGGAAGTTGCCACGGCAGATGTGCATGGTGATGGCCATATCGGCGGGCGCGGCGGCGCGGATGTCGTTGAGCATTTTCACGTAATCGCGCGCGGTTTGATCAACATCGATGCCTTGTGAGGTGTAGAGCGCGCGTTTTTCTTCAGAGCAGAATTCGCCCCATGAGGTGTCGTCCAATTGCAGATTGCGGCAGCCGAGGTTGTAAAACGCTTTTACGGCTTGGATGTAAGCGGCGGTGATGTCGGCCAGCAAGACGTCGTTTTTGCCGGCGTAACGTTCAATCAATTGCGGGTTGGGGGTGCGCACGCAGGTAATCAGGTGCAGCATGCTGGGCGAGGGAATGGTGAATTTCACCGGGTAGCCGTCAGCTTCTTCGTGCAGACGGCGGTAGTGGTCGAGGAAAGGGTGCACGTTCGGCCATTCGATTTTATCGGTGATTTTGAGGGTAACCGGGCGGTGCATATGCGCCTGAAACTGGGTGGAGTAGGTTTCGGTGTCTTCCAGCTCCACGCCCAGCAGCTCGAACAGGAAATCCAGATGCCACCAGGTGCGGCGGAATTCACCGTCGGTCACGGCAGGCAGGCCGACGTTTTTTTGGCTGGCAATCAGTTTGTTGATTTCATCGTCTTCCACTTGTTGCAGCGCCACCGGCGTGCATTCGCCGCAAGCGCATTGGCGGCGGGCGTGTTTGAGGGTTTCGGGGCGCAGGAAGCTGCCGACGATGTCGAAACGGTAGGGTGCGCGGGTGCGGGGTTGGGCGGTGGGGAAGCGTTTGCTCATAAGGTGTCCTTGCATGAAAGATAGGGCAGTATCGGGGAATAAAAGGTTTATGGGCGAGTATAGCAGAAAAGGCCGTCTGAAAGCGTTCAGACGGCCTTTTGCCGGGATGAAAAAGGCTTAACCGGTGTTGCGCAGGCCTTGTGCCACGCCGTTGATGGTGAGGTGCACCATTTGCAGCAAGTGCGGGTTTTCCGGGTCTTGGCGCAGGGCTTTGAGCAAGGCAACTTGCAGGCTGCCGAGCGCGTTGAGATACGGAATGCGCAGCGCCAGCGAGCGGGCGAGGGTGCGGTTATCGCTCAGCAGCTCTTCGCTTTGCAAAATATCGAGCAGGGCTTGGCGGCTTTTGAGGTATTCCGTTTTAATCATGTTGAAAATCTCGGCGGCTTTTTCGGGCGCTTCGCTGAGCGATGCGTAATTTTCAGCCAGTGCCAAATCGGTTTTGGCCATCACCTGCTCCATGTTCGACAGCATCGCTTGGAAAAAGGGATTGCTGTGGGCATGTGCCTGCAAGGCGTTCAGACGGCCTTTGTCTTCGGTGCACAAAGCTTCCACTGCGCTGCCGAAACCGTACCATGCGGGCAGCATCAGGCGGTTTTGCATCCACGAAAATACCCACGGAATGGCGCGTAAATCCTGAATCCGCGCCAGCGTTTTGCGGCTGGCCGGGCGGCTGCCGAGGTTGAGGGTGGCGATTTCCTGAATCGGACTGGTTTGCAGGAAATAGTCGATGAAATCAGGATGGGTAATCAGCGCGCGGTAATGCTGGAAAGCGCTGTCAGACAAAGCCTGCATCAGCTCGTGATCGGGATCTTGCTGTTCGGCCAACAGGCTGGCTTCCAGCGTGGCGGATACCAAGGTTTCGAGATTGCGGCGGGCATTGCCCGAATCGGCATATTTGGCGGTAATCACTTCGCCTTGCTCGGTGATGCGGATTTGGCCGGCCACGCTGCCTGCGGGTTGGGCAATAATGGCTTGGTAAGACGGGCCGCCGCCGCGGCCGACGCTGCCGCCACGCCCGTGAAACAGGCGCATGCGCACGTTGTGGCGTTTGAACAATTCGACCAGCCCCAATTCGGCCTGATACAAGCCCCACGAGCTGGTAACGTAGCCGCCGTCTTTGTTGGAATCGGAATAGCCGAGCATGATTTCCTGAATATTGTCGCGGCTGGCGAGCAAATC
>CAYVIS010000246.1:0-3006 GCA_964451565.1 uncultured Neisseria sp. | reverse complement strand
GCATAATCGACACCAGCATGGCCAACATAAAGGCCATTTGTTTTTCGGTCAGCTTGGTGGAACTCGGCGGCATGGGCGGGCAATCTTTCAGAAATTAGGAAACCGCCCGGTAAGGCGGGCGGTTGTTTGAATCAGGCGGCAATTATACGCATTTTTCAGACGGCCTGCGAATAAAATCATGGATTTATAGTGGATTATAGTGAATCAAGACAAGGCGGGGAGCCGCAAACAGTAAGCTAATACGGCCAAGCGGGCCAACGTTGTATGGGTTCACTATAATTCGCTATCTCATGAAATGATGCCTCACACCATGCCGACAACCGCAAAAAAAGTGGCGATACGTTTGACCGTACCGCCCGAAGCTGCTTTGGTTAATGGAGAGAGCAGAAATATTCAATCGTTCAAAGGCCGCCGGATTCATTTGGCGCAGCGGAAACCCAAATTGTTCAACACAAATTTCGATTGCAGGCTGGTGCGGATGCCGTAGCGCATAAAGGCGGCATAATCGCTCGGGTCGGCGGTGCCGATGGCGGCGCCGCTGCAAAACATATTCGCGTCGGCGCTGCCGGATGAGAGCAGGCTGCTGTTAAAATCTTCGGTCCATTCCCAAATCAGGCCGTGCATGTCGGACACACCCCAATAATTGGGTCGGGATTTGCCCACATCGCGCAAGCCCTTGCTGCTGCCTTCAGCATACCAATCCAGGATGGTGCGGGTGTAGCCCGGCTCGTTGGTGCCGTTTTTCTGGGTGGTCGATGCCATGCCTGCGTATTCCCATTCGTCGATAGTCGGCAGGCGTTTGCCTTGGGCGGTGCAATAGGCATTGGCGGCAAACCAAGAAACGTTGGTCACGGGTTTGTTTAAATCGGCGGCATTGGGGGCATATGTGTTGCCGCTTTTCGCCCAATGGCGCAAATAACTGCTTTCGGCCTGCTTGCTGCTGATTTTGCCGCGCTGCCATTGCGGGTTTTTGGCCGTAAATTCGGCAAATTCGCGGTTGGTCACCGGCAGCTTGTCAAGCTGAAACGGCTTCACGCCAATCATCGGCGTGTCTTTTTTCAAATACAGCGGACGGTAGTTGCCGCCGCTGATTTTGGCCATTTCAGCCGCGCCGGCACTAGCGCTGATACAGGCCAACAGAGTGAGTGTGAATAATTTGGTGGTGTTCA
The DNA here is from genome assembly GCA_964451565.1 of uncultured Neisseria sp. Lineage (GTDB taxonomy): Bacteria > Pseudomonadota > Gammaproteobacteria > Burkholderiales > Neisseriaceae > Neisseria. The sequence goes on along the minus strand of CAYVIS010000246.1, from coordinate 1,837 downwards.
TAGCAGCTCTCTTTCGGGGACGGCCAAAACCAAAAGCCCCATTATTATTGTGATATTGATACAGATTTCTTTGCAGACCACCCTCTTTCATTCGAGATAAAGGCCGTCTGAAAAGCAAACTGTCGGTTTGCTGAAAAGGCCGTCTGAACACAGGGAACAGTCTTCAGACGGCCTATTATTACTACAATATCAATTACTTGGCATTGCGCTCTGCGGCTACTTCGGCAGGTGTTACCTGGCCGCCTTTGTTGCCCCAGCTGTTGAGGATATAGGTCAGCACGTTGGCGGCCTGATCGTCGTTCAAGGCTACCGCAGGCATCACGCTATTATACTCTTTGCCGTTGACGGTGATTTTACCGCTCACACCGCGCAAGATGGCATGGATACCGCGTTTGGTGTCGGCTGCCAGATAGTCGGACTTGGCCAGCGGCGGGAATGCGCCCTCAACACCTTGGCCTTCGGCTTGGTGACAGGCCAGACAGTTGGATTCATACACCGCTTTACCGAGCTGGATTTGCTCTTCTTGGTTGGTGGCTTTGGCCGGACCGGTTTCTACGCGTTCTGCTTCGCTGGCAGTCAGCGGTACGGTTTGGATGGCACCGCCTTCAGGTTGGTAAACGGTGTCGCTGATTTTGCCGGAGAAGATTTCTTTGTCTTCATCGCCTTCCACCACCAATTGACCCAACGCACCTTTGTTAAACGCGCGGAAGATGGAGTGGTCGACCAAGGTGTAGCTGCCCGGAACATCGACTTTGAAGTCGACAATGGCCGCGCCGCCCGCCGGAATCAGCGTGGTTTGGATATTTTTGTTAATCAGATCGCCGCCTTCAACGTGCACGGTGTCGAAGATTTCACCAATCACGTGGAACGAAGACACCAAGTTCGGACCGCCGTTACCCACAAACATACGCACTTTCTCACCCACTTTGGCTTTGAGCGCATTGTCGCCGGCAATCGCGCCGACGTGGCCGTTGAACACCACATAATCAGGCTGCTCTTTGATGGCTTTTTCCATGTCGAACGGTTGCAGGCCGCGTTCGCCGTATTTGCCTTTGGTATAGAAGTCGCCTTGAACCACGTAGAATTCTTTATCCACTTTCGGCAAGCCTTCTTTCGGCTCAACCAAGAGCAGGCCGTACATACCGTTGGCGATGTGCATGCCTACCGGCGCGGTGGCGCAGTGGTAGATATAGAGTCCGGGTTGCAGCGCTTTGAAGCTGAAAGTTGAAGTGTGGCCGGGCGCGGTGAATGATGCCGCTGCGCCGCCGCCGGGGCCGGTGGCCGCGTGGAAGTCGATATTATGCGGCACGGTGGAATCCGGGCGGTTGGAGAATTGCACTTCCACTTGGTCGCCCTCGCGTACGCGGATGAATTGACCCGGCACATCACCGCCGAAAGTCCAATATTTATAGTCGACGCCGTCGGCCATCTGCATCACTTTTTCCACCACTTCGATTTTTACCACTACTTTGGCAGCGTGGTTGCGGTCGAGGGGCGGCGGCACTTCCGGTGCTTGGGTCATGACAGCATCAATGACCGGCAAGTCACCCTGTTGCTCCGGTTCTGATGCTTGCGCTTGAGTCGACGGCTGGCTGGCAGCCGGCGCGACAGAGGATTCGGCAGGTTTTTCGGCAGCTTGTTGGCCGCAACCGGCCATCACAAATGCAGAAGCAATTAATGCAGCTAAGGTTTGGCGTTTCATGGTGAAGTTCCTTGCTTTAGGGTTATGACTTATGACTTGTCGGAAAAAACGCTTTACTGTTTTTTACGAATTATGGTGTAACTGCGTGTTGTTGTTTTTGATTTAAGTCAATTTATTCATAAAATATGCATCTTT
>CAYVIS010000245.1:0-3010 GCA_964451565.1 uncultured Neisseria sp. | reverse complement strand
ACCGTGATTGCCGAAGAAGTAGGCTTGTCGCTGGAGAAAGCCACCCTCGAAGATTTGGGTCAAGCCAAACGCATCGAAATCGGTAAAGAAAACACCATCATCATCGACGGCTTCGGCGATGCTGCACTGATTGAAGCGCGCGTAGGCGAAATCCGCCAGCAAATCGAAACCGCTACCAGCGAATACGACAAAGAAAAACTGCAAGAGCGCGTGGCCAAACTGGCCGGCGGCGTGGCAGTGATTAAAGTCGGCGCAGCCACCGAAGTGGAAATGAAAGAGAAGAAAGACCGCGTGGAAGACGCACTGCACGCGACCCGTGCCGCCGTTGAAGAAGGCGTGGTTGCAGGCGGCGGTGTGGCGCTGTTGCGTGCCCGTTCTGCCCTGAGCAGCGTAGAAGCTTCCAATGCCGATCAAGAAGCCGGTGTGAAAATCGTTTTGCGTGCCGTGGAAGAGCCGCTGCGCCAAATCGTGGCCAACGCAGGCGGCGAGCCGAGCGTGGTGGTAAACAAAGTATTGGAAGGCAAAGGCAACTTCGGCTTCAATGCAGGCTCAGGCGAATACGGCGACATGATTGAAATGGGCGTACTCGACCCCGCCAAAGTAACCCGTTCTGCCTTGCAACACGCCGCATCGATTGCCGGCTTGATGCTGACCACCGATTGCATGATTGCCGAAATTCCGGAAGACAAACCGGCGATGCCTGATATGGGCGGCATGGGTGGTATGGGCGGCATGGGCGGTATGATGTAAGGCCGTCTGAACGCTGGACATGTTTCAATCCGAATCCCGCACAACCGACTGGTTGGGCGGGATTTTTTGGTTTGGGTAGGGGCATTGGCGTTAGTGGTTTCAGACGGCCTCTACGCAATGTGCGGCAAAAGCAGCAATGCTGTTTAAAGTATAGTGTATTAGATTTGAATCAGGACAAGGCGGGGAGCCGCAGACAGTACACCTAGTACGGCAAGGCGAGCCAACGCTGTACTGGTTCAAATCTAATCCACGATAACCATGCGCCGAAGCTTGCTAAGCTCCTGCCTACGCAGGCGTAATGGTTTGTGGTCAAGAGCGGCCGCAAATGTTGTGTGATGCGCATAACGGCTTTGGCAAGCTCGGCCATCTGTTTTTATGCGGCATAACCGAATAATCCGCACATTCTGCCTAGTATGGTTAAAACCATTCCAAAATAAACAATCAGGCCGTCTGAAAGCTTTTTCAGACGCCTTGTCACATAATTGTCATTAAAATAACATCAAAGTGTCATCTTCAAACTTTATGCTCACTCCGGTTATACAGGCACAGATTGGTATGCAGTGTGTGCTTTTTATCAATAAAAAAATATATCGGGAACCAAACCATGGGCAAACCATTAAAAAATCATTTGATTAAAAACAGTCATGCAGACGACATCAGCAATGAGAGCAGTAATGCGGTTTTCTCCGATGTGATGAATGTACATTTGTCGCGCCGTACCATGTTGCAAAGCAGCGGTGCGCTGGGTATGGCCGCAGCCTTGCCGCTGGGCGTGTTCGGCAGCCAAAATGCACAAGCCGCAGTGGTGGAAAGTAAGATGCAGCGTGCCCGCGCGCTCGGTTTTAAAGCCGTGCCGTTTTCTACACAAGACCAAGTGATTGTGCCTGAGGGCTACACCGCACGCGCGTTCTACAAATGGGGCGATCCCGTCGGCATCCCCGGCCGCATGCCTGCGTTTAAAACCGATGCATCCAACACCACGCAGGAGCAGGCATTGCAAGCAGGTATGCACCACGACGGCATGGCCTTTTTCTCATTGCCGCTCGGTTCGGAAAACAGCAATCGCGGCCTGTTGGCGATGAACCACGAATATGTCGACAACGGCTTGCTGTTTAAAGACGGCAATGCCAATTGGGATTTGAACAAAGCCCGCAAAGGCCAAAACGCCATGGGCGTATCGGTGGTGGAAGTGCAACGCAGCGCCAATGGTTGGAATGTGGTGCGCCCGTCGCGCTATGCCCGCCGCATCACCGCCAACACCCCGATGGGCGTTACCGGCCCCGCGCGCGGCCATGATTTGATGAAAACCCGCGCCGATTCACGCGGCGAGCGCATTCTCGGCACCATGCAAAACTGCGCCAACGGCTACACCCCGTGGGGCACATATCTGACTTGCGAAGAAAACTGGAGCGACATTTTCACCAATCCGAGCGGCAAAGCCACCGCCTTGGAAAAACGTTACGGCATCGGCAAAGAAGAAGACGGCTATCTGTGGAGCAAAGTCGACGAGCGTTTCAACAGCGAAATCAACCCCAACGAGCCGAACCGCTTTGGCTGGGTGGTGGAAATCGATCCCTTCGATCCGAAATCAACTCCGCGCAAACACACTTGGCTCGGCCGCTTCAAACACGAAGGCGCGAAAGTAACCGTGACCCCCAACGGCCAACTGGCGGTGTATATGGGCGACGACCAACGCTTCGAATACATCTATAAATTTGTTTCCAAAAACAAATACCAGCCCAACAACCGCGCCGCCAACATGCGCCTGCTGGAAGACGGCATGCTGTATGTTGCCCGCTTCAATGAAGACGGCTCCGGTGACTGGCTGCCGCTGGCGCACGGCCAAAACGGCCTCACCGCCGAAAACGGCTTTGCCGACCAAGGCGAAGTGTTGGTGAAAACCCGCATGGCCGCCGATAAAGTGGGCGCCACCAAAATGGACCGCCCCGAGTGGATTACCGCCGACCCGTTTGTGGCAGGCAGCGTGTATTGCACCCTGACCAACAACAACCAGCGCGGACAAGAGGGCAAACCCGGCACCGATGCTGCCAACCCGCGCGCCGACAACCGCTTCGGCCACATCATCCATTGGCAGGAAGCCAACGGAGACGGCACCAATACCGCCTTTAAATGGGACATCTTGGTTTTGGCCGGCAACAGCAATTCCAGCAAGTCCGAACATCAAGGCAACATCAACGGCGACGACTTCGGCAGCCCCGACGGTTTGGCATTCGACAGCCGCGGCGTATTGTGGATTCAA
>CAYVIS010000244.1:0-3016 GCA_964451565.1 uncultured Neisseria sp. | reverse complement strand
CCGCCTCGGTGGTGAATTATGCCGTGCAGCATTTGAAAGTGAAGCACATCGTGGTGTGCGGCCATTATCAATGTGGCGGCGTGCTTTCCGCCATGCAGTCACGTGATTTGGGCGTGCTCAACCCGTGGCTGCGCACCATCCGCGATATCTACCGCCTGCACCGCGAAGAATTGGACGCCATCGCCGACGAGCAGCAGCGCTACGACCGCTTGGTGGAATTAAACGTGCAAGAGCAATGCATCAACCTGATTAAAATCGCCTGCGTGCAAAAACGCTATCTGAAAGAGCAATCCCCGACTGTGCACGGCTGGGTGTTCGATATCCGCACAGGCCGTCTGAAAGATTTGCAGATTGATTTCAAAGGCATTTTGAACGATATTCAGCGGATTTATGATTTGACCGATAATGAGTGGTCGATGTGAGTTTGGCTGTTTTATAGTGGATTATAGTGAACCAATACAGCGTTGGTTCGCCTTGTCTTGATTCACTATAATCCACTATATAAACAAAAGCCGTCTGAAACCGATTGGTGTTTCAGACGGCCTTTATTTGGTGTTTTGATGGGTTTACCCCCATCCTACGCACTAATCAAAGGATGAAACTGTCCGAAGAATAAAGTATCATGCGCTTTATCCCGTAGCGGTTTTGATGGGTTTACACCCATCCTTGTATTATGAAAAAGCGTGCACGTGCTACTGAATAAAGGCCGTCTGAAACCAATCGGTTTCAGACGGCCTTTATCATTTAAAGCGCCATTACACGCCTTTTTTATCCAGATAGCTTTCGTAATCGCCCAGATAATGTTCGTAGCCGCCTTTGCCGTCCAATTCGATGATTTGGGTGGCGAGCGAGGAAACAAACTGGCGGTCGTGCGACACGAAAATCAGCGTGCCGTTGTATTTTTCCAGCGCCATATTGAGCGATTCGATGCTTTCCATGTCCATGTGGTTGGTGGGTTCGTCCATCACCAACACGTTCGGCTTCAGCAGAATCAGCTTGCCGTAGAGCATGCGGCCTTTTTCGCCGCCGCTCAACACCTGCACTTGTTTCACCACGTCGTTGCTGCCGAACAGCAAACGGCCGAGGGTGCCGCGGATAACTTGCTCGTCGTCGCCTTCCTGACCCCATTGGCGCATCCATTCGGTGAGGTTCATGTCGACGTCGAAATCGTTTTCGTGGTCTTGCGGATAATAGCCGACGTTGGCTTTTTCCGCCCATTTGATGTGGCCGGCATCAGCGGCGACACCTTCGCTGTATTCGGCATCAAATGCACCGGCCAGCAGCTTCAGCAGGGTGGATTTACCCGCGCCGTTGGGGCCGATAATCGCCAGGCGTTCGCCGGCATCGAGCATGAAGTTGAGGTTTTTGAACAGCGGCGTTTCAAAGCGTTTGGCCAAACCGTCCACTTCCACGGCCTGACGGTGCAGCTTGGCTTTTTCGTCGGTTTCAAAACGGATATACGGGTTTTGGCGGGTGGAGGGTTTGACCTCGACCATTTCCGATTTGATTTTGTCGGCCTGTTTCAGACGGCTGGTGGCTTGGCGGGCTTTGGATTTGTTGGCGGAGAAGCGCGCCACGAATTCTTGCAGCTCTTGCAGTTTTTCTTTGGCTTTGGCGTTGTCTTTCATCGCCCGTTCGCGCGATTGGGCGGAGGCAAGCATGTAGTCGTCGTAGTTACCGGGATAGATGGTGATGCTGTTGTAATCGACGTCGGCCATGTGGGTGCACACTTCGTTGAGAAAGTGGCGGTCATGCGAGATGATGATCATGGTGGAATCGTATTGGTTCAACACGCCTTCGAGCCAGCGGATGGTGTTGATGTCCAAGTTATTGGTGGGCTCGTCGAGCAGCAACACATCGGGCTTGGAAAACAGCGCCTGCGCCAGCAGCACGCGCAGTTTGAAGCCGGGAGCGACTTCGCTCATCAGCGCGTTGTGCAGATCTTCGGAAATACCGACGCCGCTCAATAATTCGGCGGCGCGCGCTTCGGCGGTGTAGCCGTCGTATTCGGCGAATTTGGCTTCCAAATCGGCGGCGCGCATGTAGTCGTCTTCGGTGGCGTCGAAGTTGGCGTAAATCGCGTCGCGCTCGGTCATGGCCGCCCACATTTCTACGTGGCCCATCATCACCACATCGAGCACGCGCATGTCTTCATAGGCGAATTGGTCTTGGCGCAGTTTGCCGAGGCGCACGCCGTTTTCAATCGCCACTTCGCCGCTGGTCGGCTCCAAATCGCCGCCGAGGATTTTCATGAAGGTGGATTTGCCGGAGCCGTTGGCGCCGATGAGGCCGTAGCGGTTGCCTTCGCCGAATTTGACAGACACATTTTCAAACAGCGGCTTGGCGCCAAACTGCATGGTAATGCCGTTGGTAGAAATCATTTTGGTAAACCTTATGCAAAAGAATCATTTAAATCGGCGGCGATTGTATCATATCTGCGTGAAAACCGCCCTGCTATCTAAGCATTATAAAGGCCGTCTGAACGCTTTCAGACGGCCTAATCCATCAAATCTCAAACTCAGTCTTTATATTGCTGCAACAACTTATCCGCTGCCACGATGGCATCGTAAACCATATCAGGCGTTACCTTAAACGGCTCGTTGTGAATGGTTTCGCCCTCAGCGCAGGAAAGCTCGGCCACTTGGCGCCATTCGGCTTCTTTGAATTCTTTCAAACCCAAATCGGCCAAAGTCAGCGGCAAACCAACGGCTTTGATGATGCCGATGACTTCGTCCAGCTCTTCCGCGGGCACGCCTTCCATCACCAGCTGTGCCACCAAACCGAAAGCCACTTTTTCGCCGTGCATCGCGCCGTGCAAATCGTGAACGGCGGTCATGCCGTTGTGAATCGCATGTGCAGCGGCCAAGCCGCCGGATTCGGCACCGACACCGCTCATATAAATAGTGGCTTCGATGGTGCGTTCCAGCGCGGGGGTAACGGCTTTGGCGGCCACGGCGCTCATGGCTTGCGGGGCGTAATCGCGGATGGTTTCATAACACATTTTGGCGATGCCCAA
>CAYVIS010000243.1:0-3023 GCA_964451565.1 uncultured Neisseria sp. | reverse complement strand
CTTGGCGGGTTTTCACCAAAGTTTGCGGGATAAATTTCTGACCGCCGAAACCGGGGTTGACCGACATCAGCAACACCATATCCAGCCGGTCGAGCACGTTTTCGAGCATATAAACCGGTGTGGCCGGGTTCAATACCAAGCCTGCCTGACAACCGGCATCTTTAATCAGACTCAAGCTGCGGTCGACATGACGGCTGGCTTCCGGATGAAAGGTGATGATGTCGGCACCGGCCTTGGCAAACGACTGAATCAAATCGTCAACCGGCTCCACCATCAGATGCACGTCTACCGGCACCGTCGCATAAGGCTTGAGCGCCTCGCAAATCATCGGTCCAAACGTCAGATTGGGCACATAATGATTATCCATCACGTCAAAGTGAATCAAATCGGCACCGGCTTCGATAACCTTCGTCACTTCCTCGCCCAAACGGGCAAAGTCTGCCGATAAAATACTGGGGGCAATACGAAATTTCTGCACCATTCATTTTCTCCGTTTATTGGTCACGCTATCCGGATGCAAATCCATTAGACAATATGTTTGGTTTATAGTAAAAATGCCGCCATTAACCAAAGTTAACCGGGATTATACCGCTTTTCACATGCCAATCCGTTATATTTCACACCGATGAAAGATTTTGGGGAAATTTAGTGCCAACCGTTATGAAACCTAGCCGATTTATCGGGCTGATAGCCGCAAGCGCGCTCTACTTGAGCCTCTCTGCGGCTCAAGCCTCGCCGCTCACTTCGCGCCTGGACGATTTCCAGCCCAATTGCGACATCCGCAAACTTTCTCTGACCAGAGACCAGCATGCCGAATTGCGTGTTATCCGCGACGACTACAAAAAAGCCCTCGACAACGCGATGAAAAAAAGCGAACGCTCCAACCGCCAGCGCCGCCGCGAAATCGTGCGTATTTTGTCCAACGACACCTTTAATCAAGAAGCCGCCCGCAATTACGTGAGCGCGCGCTATCTCTCCAGCATCGATTTCGCCATCGACGAATTGCAGGTGCATCACCGCATCTACCAGCTGCTCGCCCCCAACCAGCAGCGGCAATGGCTGGATGCCTGCCTAAAATAACCCGCAGCCCATCAGCAAGGCCGTCTGAAAACCGTTTGTTTTCAGACGGCCTTTTTCCATTCATGCTGCTTATTGACGACATTGCGCAACATGGTGCAAATAATGTCGCAATAACAAGCGCCAACCGAAAAAACGTTCCGCGCACAAACACCGCTTTCATATTTGCCAGCCATCCGCGTTCACGGTAAAATTACGAATTCCAACTGAGCGGTAAACATCATGACCAAGTTTATTTTCGTAACCGGCGGCGTCGTATCTTCATTAGGTAAAGGTATCGCCGCCGCTTCTATTGCGACCATCCTCGAATCACGCGGCTTGAAAGTCACCATGCTCAAGCTCGACCCCTACATCAACGTCGACCCCGGCACCATGAGCCCGTTTCAGCACGGTGAAGTATTCGTCACCGAAGACGGCGCCGAAACCGACCTCGACCTCGGCCACTACGAGCGCTTCATCAATTCCACCATGTATAAGCGCAACAACTTCACCTCCGGCCAGGTTTACGAAGCCGTGATTGCCAAAGAGCGCCGAGGCGACTATCTGGGCGGCACCGTGCAGGTAATTCCGCACATCACCGACGAAATCAAACGCAAAGTGCACGAAGGCGCGGCCGGCAATGACGTGGCCATCGTCGAAATCGGCGGCACCGTCGGCGACATCGAATCGCTGCCCTTCCTCGAAGCCATCCGTCAGATGCGCAGCCAACTCGGCCGTAATAACACTTTGTTCGTACACCTCAGCTATGTGCCCTACATCGCCGCTGCCGGTGAAATCAAAACCAAACCCACCCAACACTCGGTGAAAGAATTGCGCGAAATCGGCATCCAGCCCGACGTGTTGATTTGCCGCATGGATCGCATCCTGCCCGAAGACGAAAAACGTAAAATCGCCCTCTTCTGCAACGTGGAAGAGCGCGCCGTTATCGGTTGCTACGATTCCGACAGCATCTACAAAATCCCGCAAATGCTGCACGATCAAGGCATCGACAACATCATCTGCGAACAATTGCAGATGAATGTGCAGCAAGCCGACCTTACCGCTTGGAAAAAAATCGTTTACGCGATTGAAAACCCCAAACACGCGGTCAAAATCGCCATGGTCGGCAAATATGTTGATCTGACCGAATCCTACAAATCGCTCACCGAAGCGCTGAAACACGCCGGCATCCACGCTGACACCGACGTGCAAATCACCTATGTTGACAGCGAAGCCATCGAAAAAGAAGGCATCGACAGCCTCAAAGGCATGGACGCCATTTTGGTACCGGGCGGCTTCGGCATCCGTGGCGTAGAAGGCAAAATCGCCGCTGTGAAATACGCGCGCGAAAACAACGTCCCCTATCTGGGCATCTGCCTCGGTATGCAAATCGCCCTGATTGAATATGCCCGCGATGTGGCCGGCATGGAAGGCGCCAATTCCACCGAATTCGACCTCAAAACGCCCTATCCCGTGGTCGGCCTGATTGACGAATGGCAAACCGCCGACGGCAGCGTTGAAACCCGCGACGCCAATGCCGACCTCGGCGGCACCATGCGCTTGGGTGCGCAGGAAGTCGAATTGAAAGCCGACAGCCTCGCCGCCAAAATCTACGGCAGCACCGAAATCAAAGAGCGCCACCGCCACCGCTACGAAGTCAACAACAACTTTGTAGCCGATTTGGAAAAAGCCGGTTTGGTCATCGGCGGCGTATCCGCAGGCCGCGAACGCTTGGTGGAAACCATCGAGCTGCCGAACCATCCGTGGTTTTTCGCCTGCCAATTCCATCCGGAATTCACCTCTACTCCGCGCAAAGGCCACCCGCTGTTTACCGCCTACATCAAAGCAGCATTAGCAAACAAGAAGTCATGATGTGAAAATGAAATAGGCAAACATCAAAGGCCGTCTGAAACGTTGAACTGCTCCCCAAATCTTGGACGGTTTTAAACCGCTGAATCAAACGTCCT
>CAYVIS010000242.1:0-3029 GCA_964451565.1 uncultured Neisseria sp. | reverse complement strand
CATCGGCGGCAAATACATCGGCGGCAGCGAAGAGCTGGCTGCTTACCTGGCCTAAGCGCCACGCTTCCGCGCCATTTGTTTGACCTCAGGCTGCTTTAGGGCAGCCTGCCTGAATCAATCCGTCTCCGTAGGGTTATTCAGGTGGTGGCGATAATTATCCCCACCACCTGAATAACTCTTTTTATAGTGGATTAGATTTGAATCAATACAGCGTTGGTTCGCCTTGCCGTACTAAGTGTACTGTCTGCGGCTCGCCGCCTTGTCTTGATTCAAATCTAATCCACTATACATCAAACATATCAAAACTTGCCGCCATAAGGGCTGCCCGGCGCAGATGACGCCTGATTAAACCTGCCCTTCCGGCCGCACCAAGCTGTGTGTTTTCATATTTTGAAACTATAATATTATTTATCGTTATCCAGGCCGTCTGAAACAGCCTGAAAAGGAAAAAGACAATGAAACAAATCCAGGCAGATGTTGTGGTTATCGGCGGCGGCACCGCCGGCATGGGCGCTTTCCGCGCTGCCCGCCAACACACCGACAACGTGTATCTGATTGAAAGCCATGTATTCGGCACCACCTGCGCCCGCGTCGGCTGCATGCCCTCCAAGCTGCTGATTGCCGCTGCCGAAGCGCACCACCACACCCTGCACACCGACCCGTTCGGCATCCACCTCGATAAAAACAGCATCGAAGTCAACGGCGAAGAAGTGATGAACCGCGTCAAATCCGAGCGCGACCGTTTTGTCAGCTTTGTGCTGGGCGATGTAGAAGAATGGCCGTCTGAAAAACGCATCATGGGTGCAGCCAAATTCATCGATGCACACACCCTGCAAATCGACGACCACACCCAAATCACCGCTGAGCGCATCGTGATTGCCACCGGCTCGCGCCCTGTGATTCTGCCGCAATGGCAAGCCTTGGGCGACAAGCTCATCATCAACGACGATGTATTCTCATGGGACACCCTGCCCGAAAGCGTAGCCGTGTTCGGCCCCGGCGTGATTGGTTTGGAGCTCGGTCAAGCCCTGCACCGCTTAGGCGTTAAAGTGCACATCTTCGGCCTCGGCGGCTCACTCGGCGGCATTTCCGACCCGGTGGTGCTCGAAGAAGCCAAAAAAGTATTTGGTGAAGAGCTCGCTCTGAATCTGAACGCCGAAACCGAAGTCAAATTAAACAGCGAAGGCAAAGTGGAAGTCAGCTGGACACAAGAGGGTGAAAGCGGCGTATTTACCGCCGACTACCTGCTCGCCGCCGTCGGCCGCCGTCCCAACACCGACAACATCGGCCTCGAAAACCTCGACATCGAGCGCGACGAGCGCGGCGTGCCCAAAGCCCACCGCCTCACCATGCAGACCAGCATCCCGCACATCTTCATTGCCGGTGATGCCTCCAACCAACTGCCGTTGCTGCACGAAGCCAGCGACCAAGGCAAAATCGCCGGTGAAAATGCAGGCGCTTACCCCAACGTGCAAAGCGGTCTGCGCCGCAGCACCATCGGCGTGGTGTTCACCAGCCCGCAAATCGCCAGCATCGGCCTGAAATTTGCCCAAGTTGAAGAGCGCTACAAAAATATGGAATGCGTGGCCATCGGCGAAGTGTCGTTCCACAACCAAGGCCGCAGCCGTGTGATGCTGGTCAACCAAGGCAAAATGCGCGTGTATGCCGAGCAAGGCACCGGCCTGTTTATCGGCGCCGAAATCGTCGGCCCTGCCGCCGAGCACCTCGCCCACCTGCTCGCTTGGGCGCATCAGCAAAAAATGACCATCGCCGAAATGCTGGATATGCCGTTTTACCATCCCGTTATCGAAGAAGGCCTGCGCACCGCCCTGCGCGATGTCAACAGCAAGCTCAAACTCGGCCATCAAGCGCCGATTGACTGCGCCGAGTGCCCGGGCGATTAAGAAGCCTCAACACACAAACCCAAACACACACAAGCATTGGCCGTCTGAAACGTTTCAGACGGCCTTTTTTTAAACAGAAAACCACAGATGCGGGCTCATTACTTCATAAGCAGGTTTTGATGGGGTTACCCCCATCCTACCCCGCTCCCCCATTCAGATCGCCGAGCCTGCCAAAGCCTTTCTTATCAACCATTGCCGCTCACTGGCTCAGCAAGCTTCGCAACGGCTTAGGCAACCCATAATCCGCCCATTGCTGCGGGGCGACCCACAGGCCGTCTGAACCGTTTTCAGACGGCCTGTCTGCGGTGGCGGCAAACGGCGTAATCAACAACAGACGATGGGTGAGCCTGTGGCTGAGGGTGGTTTGCTCTTCTAGGCCGTCTGAAACCACGCCGTATGCTGCCGCAAAGCGGTATAAATCCTGCAGCGTTTCAAAACAGGGCACGCAATAGAGGCCGCCCCAAATGCCTTTTGCCGGACGCTTTTCGAGCAGCAGCGAGCCGTCGGGCGTGCGCAGCAGCAGCCAATAAAGCGGCAGGGTTTTCACTTCCGCGGCGGCTTTCTTGCGCGGCAGCTCGGCAATGCGTTTTTGCGCCTTGGCCGCGCAGATTTCCGCCATCGGACATTGGCCGCACAGAGGCTTGCTGCGTTTGCACACGGTCGCGCCCAAATCCATCAGTCCCTGCGTGTAAGCAGGCATATCGCGGCTTTCAGACGGCAGCAGGCTTTCGGCCAGCGCCCATAAAGATTGTTCGAACTTTTTATCGGCAGGGTCGCCATCGCGGGCAAACACGCGGCAGAGTACGCGCTTCACATTACCGTCGAGTATGGTTTCGCGCTGATGGAAAGCAAAGGCGGCGATGGCGGCGGCGGTGCTTCTGCCCACGCCGCACAAGCGCTCCAATGCCTGCCGCTGCTGTGGAAATTGGCCGCCGAATCCGTCCATCACTTGCTGTGCGGCTTTGTGCAGATTGCGCGCGCGGCTGTAATAACCCAAACCCGCCCACAAACTCAATACTTCGTCTTGCGGCGCGGCAGCAAGCGCAGCCACATCGGGAAAGCGGCTGAGGAAGCGCGGGTAATAATCGAGCACGGTGGCCACTTGGGTTTGCTGCAACATGATTT
>CAYVIS010000241.1:0-3036 GCA_964451565.1 uncultured Neisseria sp. | reverse complement strand
ATGCCCACGGCGGCGGCTTATCTGGATTTGGCGCAAACGGGGCGCTATGCGGCCACCACGGCGGCGCAGGCGGAATTGCTGTATGTGCGCAACAAAATCGCGCTCACGGCCAAAGAGCAGGCCGAGCGCAAGGCGGCGGCGCGATGATACGGGTGGCAACGGCGGCAGACTGCGCGGCTTTGGCGGCGCTTGATGCGCAATGCAACCCGTCGCCGTGGTCGGCGGCGCAGTTTCAGACGGCCTTAACCCAGCCGCATGACAGCGTGTGGCTGCTGCAAACGCCGTCACACGACATCGCCGGATTTGCGGTGTGGCAAACGCTGTTTGACGAATCGGAGCTGCACTTAATCGCCACCGCCCCCGCGCTGCGCCGCCAAGGCATCGCCGCGCAATTGTTGGCCGCTTGGTTTCAGACGGCCTCTGCACAAGGCGTGCGGCGCTTTTTTTTGGAAGTGCGTGCCGGTAATGAAGCGGCGCAAACACTCTACCGCAAACACGGTTTTACCGAATGCGGCCGCCGCCGCGATTATTACCCGCTGCCCGACGGCAGCCGCGAAGATGCGCTTTGGATGGAGAAATTATGTTAAGCAGCCGTTATCTGCACCTGCATGAAGCGCTGGGCTTGGGGCCGATGTGGTTCAAACGCGGCGCCAAAGTGCTGCCTGCCGCCGAGCCTGCCCCCGCCGCCATGCCTGCGCCGCCTGCAGCTGCCGCGCCCCAAACCGCGATCTCAGCAACAGCGCCCGTTGAAACGGCGACCGCCCCCGCTCCTGCACCTTCGGCCAACGCACAACAAGCCCGTTTGGCGGCGATGGCGGCAGTCGGCGGCCACAGCGCAGCGCGTTCAGACGGCCTCAATGCCGTGCAACAGCCGTCTGAAAAAGCCGCCGCACCTGCTGTGGAAACCGCCCAAGCAGCAACAACCGATAAGGCCGACTGGCTGCACACGCTTGCAGAGCGCATCCCGCGCGCGCGCGTTTTGGTCGCCGCCATCTGCCCCGCGCCGGAAGACAGCGCCAGCGGACAGCTGTTCAGCGGCGATGTCGGCGTGTTGCTCGACAATATGCTCGCCGCCATTGATTTACGCGCGGCTGATGCCCACAAAACCAGTTGGGTGCAGGACGCACCCGTGTTCAGCCCCCAACCCGCCGCAGCCGACATCCGCGCCGCGCTGCCGCGAATGCAGGCCGAATTGGCTTTGTCGCAAGCCGAAGCGGTGTTGCTGTTGGGGCAGATTTTTGAGAAACCGGAGCAGGCCGAAGCCATTGCTGAACTGTGCAGTAACGTGCCCTGCTTCGTCATCCCCCACCCTGCGCGGCTGCTGCGCCAACCGCAATTGAAAGCGCAGGCTTGGCAGGAATTGAAAAAGCTGCGCCGTGTGTTGGACAAATAAAAGCGCGTAAATGGCATATTCGAGCATTGGGCGGATGGCACGCATTTTCTTGTCGAGGCCGTCTGAACGCTAAATAAAACGGGCAACCCGCATGTATCGGTTTGCCCGTTGTTTTCGACTATCTGTTCAATGCCGGCAGTAGGAAAAGTGTTGCCGCAATAATATAGTGGATTAAATTTACATCAGGACAAGGCGGGAAGCCGCAGACAGTACACCTAGTACGGCAAGGCGAACCCAACGCTGTACTGGTTCAAATTTAATTCACTATATTTGTGCGGCTGTAAAAAGGCCGTCTGAAAGAATTTGACACGTTCGTCAATCCTTTCAGACGGCCTTTCGCTATCTGCTGCTATTTCACCAGCTTCAAGCCTTTTTTGGGTTTGTCGTCCGAGCCGGCTGGAGCGGTGTCGGCAGCGCTGTCTGCTTTTTCTTTCTCTGCATCGGTATTATCTGCCCCACTGTCGACAAAGTGCAGCGGCGCTTCGCCTTTTTTCTCGCTTTCGGTCTGGTAAGGCTCTACTTCAAAGCCCATTCCCTCGCCGCTTTCGCGGGCAAAAATGCTGATAACGTGACCGACCGGAATCCAGATTTCGTGCGACACGCCGCCGAAGCGGGCGGAGAAGCTGATCCATTCGTTGTCGATGACCAGATTGTGGCTGGCCGTGGCGCCGATATTGAGCACGATTTCATTATCGCGCACATACTGCATCGGCACGCGCGTATGCTCGTTGACCCAGGCCACGACATGGGGGGTTTGCTCCGTGTCCATACACCATTCATATAAGGCACGCAGCAGGTAAGGTTTGGTAGAAATGCTCATCTTTAACTGCTTCTTTCAGACGGCCTTAGCGGCGCATGGCTTTTTCGGCGGGCGTGAGCGCTTCAATAAAGGCTTCGCGTTGGAAAATACGCTCGGCATATTTCAACAGCGGTGCGGCGGTTTTGCCCAGTTTGATGTCGTAATGATCGAGACGCCACAGCAGCGGCGACAGCGCCACGTCAATCATGGAAAAATCGTCGCCCATGATGTATTTGTTTTTTACGAAACCCGATGCCAGCATGGTCAGCCCTTGGCCGATGGCTTCGCGCGCTTTGGCCTGCTCTTTGCTGCCCGATTCGGTATTTTCGAGCACCTGCACATGGCTGAACAGCTCTTTTTCCATGCGGTGAAGCACCAAACGACCGCGGCCGCGCATCACCGGATCGCCCGGCATCAGTTGCGGATGCGGGAAACGCTCGTCGATGTATTCGTTGATGATGTTGGATTCATGCAGAATCAGGTCGCGTTCCACCAATACGGGCACCTGATTGTAAGGATTCATAATCGCCAAATCTTCCGGCTTATTGAAAATATCGACATCTTTGATTTCAAAGTCCATGCCTTTTTCAAACAAGACAAAACGGCAACGTTGGCTGAAAGGGCAAGTAATGCCTGAATACAAAGTCATCATGATATTTATGCTCCTGCAAAATCACGCCGCCTGTTCAGACGGCCAAAATATATCGGAAAATGAAAGCATTATAGCTTTTTTTATACAACTTATCCACAAATTGAAGGTAATTGTATGATTTTTAAAGGAATATATAGAATATCGCTTATTCATCGGCAAAATTATCAGAAAATCACATCGGCATTTTATTGA
>CAYVIS010000240.1:0-3051 GCA_964451565.1 uncultured Neisseria sp. | reverse complement strand
TTATTCAAGTTGATGATGTCGGGCAGGGCGATGGGCTCGGGCTCGTTGTGGGGATTGCCGTTCCAGCTCCACAGCTGCGAGTAGGTGTTGTCTTCGTAGCCGGTGATTTCGTTGACAATCAGATAGGTATCCAGCACCGGATCGTAGCTGAGGGCGCGGATGCCGCCGCCGCTGAGGTTGAGGAACATCACGTCGCTGAAGCGCGGGCGGGCGTTGTCTTCAAACAGGGCTTTGGGGTTGTCGATGACCACAATCATTGAGCGCTCGTTGACCATCGGCTCGCGGAAGCCCAGCAGCAGTCGGTTTTGTTTGCGGTCGTAGAGCAGCCCCTCGATGTTGATTTTTTCAAAATCTACATCGGCGTCGATTTTCGAGCGGATGAGTTTGTGCAGGCTCGGGTCGTTGTCGAGCGCGTCGGTGAGGCCGGAGAAATAGCGCACGTCGCGCACATCGTTGCCTTCGATTTTGAAGCGCAGCATGTGTTCGCGGTCGGGGCGGCGTTCGCCTTTTTTGTTACGCGAATGCGAGGTGATGGCGTAGATATAGCCCTGATTGTCTTTGGCCAAGCCTTCCAAATCGCTGAGCTTGCGTTTGAAGCCGCGAATCAGGCGCACGTCGAGGGCTTCGTCTTCATACAGCGTGCCGTCTTCGGCGAATTTCATCAGGCTGAAGGCGCGTGAGGATTCGTCTTCCACCACCAGCAGGCGGCCGTCGGGCAATTGTTGTACGGCGGAGGGCTCGTAGATGTTGTCAAAATCGTTAATGCCGAGGTTGCGCAATTTGATGGCCTGACCGGTGTCGGCCAACACGGGGGCGATGGTTTGGATGGATTTGACGCTGACGAGGGCGATCACCGAGGCCAGCAAGCCCCAGCGGAAGACGGTATAGGACATATTAAGATACTTGAATTTTTTGTTGGCAATCATGCCCAGCCAGTAAAGCTGGTCGCTCATTTTGTGGTACACCTCGCTGCGGCTGGCGAGCATTTCCTGCATCTGCTGCCAATATTGGCTTTTCGACAGACGCGCGCGGTCTTCGTAAATCAGGATGTTGGGCTGCTCGTTTTCTGTAAATGCCTGCTCGGTGTGGATCACGCGCTGTTTGAAATCGCGCAATTTGGCGCGGCGGGCGGCCACGTCTTTTATCCACTCCCAAAAGGCGCGCGGCAAACCGGCACGTTCGGGCGAGGCGGAAATCAGGGCAAACACAATCGATGCGGCGGCCGTAAACATGAAAATGCCGGCGGGAATCAGAAAGGCGGGTGAGGAGGCGAAGATAAATGCACCGGAAATCATCAGCGCCGACACGATGAAGCCGTTGAGCGAAATCATGATGTTGGCCTTGGTGGCGGCCAGCGCAATCAGCTCCAGTTCGGCGCGGAAGGCGTTGCGAAACATGGTTTCCACGCCTTTGGAGGTGCCGATGTTGTCGCCGTCGGTTTTGTTGGCGGATGCCGTTTTTGGGGTGGCTTTGCGCTTTTTCGGCGCGGCTTTCTTTTTCTTGATTTTGACAGCGGCGCTTGCAGACGGCTGGTCGGTTTCGCTGCTGTCGGCTGTGTTTTCAGACGGCGTGTCGGTTTTGCCGCTGTCGGATATGCTTTCAGACGGCGTGTCGGTTTCGCTGTGGTCAGCAATGCTTTCGGGCGACAGATGGTTTTCATTGCCGTTATCGACAGCGGCTTTTTCGGCATCGGGCTGGGGTGTGGTGTTTGGGGGGAGGCCGCTGTGGGCATTCTGCTCAATAGTCATATTAGTGATATTCTTTCTTGTGTATTATTAATGGATGATTTTTTATGCGGTCAGTATGATTTTTTATGACGGTGTTTTTAAAGATAAGTTCCAATTATTCAATAACTTATTATTAAACTTTTATGAATATAAAAAGGCCGTCTGAAACCTAAGCTTCAGACGGCCTTTATGGTATGAACGGCTTACACCACAATATTCACCAAGCGCCCGGGCACGACGATGATTTTCTTGGCGGCTTTGCCTTCCATGAATTTCACCGCGCCTTCGGTGGCGAGGGCGGCGGCTTCGATGGCGTCTTTCGGCGCATCGGCGGCGACGGTGATTTTGCCGCGCAGTTTGCCGTTGACCTGCACCATGATTTCCACTTCCGATTTCACCAGTGCGGCTTCGTCGGTTTGCGGCCAAGCGGCATCCCACAAATTGCTGTCGGGGCGCAGCTCGCTCCACAGCGTTTCGCAGATGTGCGGCACAATCGGCCACAGCAGGCGCACGGCGGCTTCGAGGGTTTCTTGGGCAACGCGGCGGCCTGCGGGGCTGCTGCAATCGGTTTTATCAAACTGGTTGAGCAGCTCCATTACGGCGGCGATGGCGGTGTTGAACTGCAAGCGGCGGCCGTAGTCGTCGCCGACTTTGGCGATGGTGCTGTGCAGTTTGAAGCGCAGTTCTTTCAGCTCTTTGCTCAAATCGCTTTGGTCGCCTGAGAATGCGGCCACTAAGTCGCCTTTGGCGGTGTAGTCATACACGGTGCGCCACAGGCGGCGCAGGAAGCGGTGCGCACCTTCAACGCCGCTGTCGCTCCATTCCAGCGATTGTTCGGGCGGTGAGGCGAACATCATAAACAGGCGCGCGGTGTCGGCGCCGTAGGCTTCAATCAGCGCTTGCGGGTCGACGCCGTTGTTTTTCGATTTCGACATTTTTTCGGTGCCGCCGATGACCACGGGCTGGCCGTCGGCTTTCAATACGGCGGAAACGGGGCGGCCTTTGTCGTCAAACGTCAAATCGACATCGGCGGGGTTGATCCAGTCTTTGCTGCCGTTGGCGGCTTCGCGGTAATAGGTGTCGCACACCACCATGCCTTGGGTGAGCAGGCGCTCGAACGGCTCGTCGACATTCACCAAACCTTCGTCGCGCATCAGCTTGGTGAAGAAGCGCGCGTAGAGAAGGTGCAGAATGGCGTGTTCGATGCCGCCGATGTATTGGTCGACTGCGCCCCAATAAGCGGCGGCTTGCGGCTCGACCATGCCTTGCTCGAATTGCGGCGACATGTAGCGGAACGGATACCAGCTCGATTCCATAAAGGTAT
>CAYVIS010000239.1:0-3092 GCA_964451565.1 uncultured Neisseria sp. | reverse complement strand
CTGCCCAAATTCGGCGAAGATTTGTTTCACGTGACCCGTGGCGGCGACGAGAGCAAGCTTACCCAATATCTGATTCCCACCGCCGAAGTGACCCTCACCAACACCGTGCGCGACAGCATCGTCGCTGCCGACGCACTGCCGCTGAAGCTCACCGCCCATTCGCCCTGCTTCCGTTCCGAAGCCGGCGCCTACGGCAAAGACGTGCGCGGCCTCATCCGCCAACACCAGTTCGACAAAGTGGAAATGGTGCAAATCACCCACCCCGACTATTCTTACGACGCGCTCGAAGAAATGGTCGGCCACGCCGAAAAAATCCTGCAATTGCTGGAGCTGCCCTACCGCGTGATTACCCTCTGCACCGGCGACATGGGCTTCGGCGCCACCAAAACCTACGACTTGGAAGTGTGGGTGCCCGCGCAAAACACCTACCGCGAAATCTCCAGCTGCTCCAACTGCGAAGACTTCCAAGCCCGCCGCATGAAAGCGCGCTTTAAAGACGAAAACGGCAAAAACCGCCTCGTGCACACCCTCAACGGCTCCGGCCTCGCAGTCGGCCGCACGCTGGTGGCGGTGTTGGAAAACCACCAAAATGCCGACGGCAGCATCAACATCCCCGCCGCGCTGCAACCGTATCTGGGCGGCGTGGAAAAGCTGCAGGCGTAAACCGGCGCGTTTGATGCCGCTATAAACAAGGCCGTCTGAAACTTTGCTTTCAGACGGCCTATCATCTGCCACAACAAAACAAGGCCGTCTGAACGCTCAGTTTCAGACGGCCTTGTTTGATTTTGCACTCAACCGTGTTTAACACGGCCAAGCGCGTCTGCTTTTACTCAATCCACATGTTCATCCAAATGCTGCCCCGAGCGCTCGCTCACGGCCACAATCGCCGCCAGCGACACCAAACCGGTGAAGATGATATAAAGCGCAATCGGCACATAAGAATGGTCAAACTCGCGCAGCAGGAAAGTGGCCACCAGCGGCGCGGTACCGCCCGCCAATGCCGCGCCGATTTGGTAGCCCAGCGTGATGCCGGTGTAGCGCACATTGCTTTTGAAAATTTCCGAAAACATCGTACCCAACACCGCCGTGGTCGGTGCCCAAATCACGCCCAAACCAATCACGGTGGCCAAAATCAGCAGCGCGAACGATTGCGTTTGCAGCAGCCAGAAATACGGAAACGCATACGCCATCATCAGCAACACGCCGCCGACATACACGGTTTTGCGGCCGATTTTATCCGACAGCGCGCCCATCAGCGGAATCAGAATAGTGGTCACAATCGTCGCCACCGTCACCGCATTGAGCGCCTGCGTGCGGCTGAAGCCCAGCTCGGTGGTGGCGTAATACACGATAAAAGTCGACATGATATAAAACGGCGCGGTTTCAACAAATTTCGCGCCCACCACAATCAACACCTCGCGTTTGTGGTGTTTGAGCGTTTCCAACAGCGGCACATCCACCACATTGCCGCTTTCCTGATTTTTCTTAAACGACGGCGTTTCGTCGATGCCTTTGCGAATCCACAAGCCCAAAAACACCAGCCCCGCGCTCAACACAAACGGCACGCGCCAGCCCCACGACAAAAACACCTCGTCGGGCAGCATACTCATCACCGTCAGCGCCAGCGTCGCCAGCAGCATGCCGATGGTCAC
This sequence comes from uncultured Neisseria sp., assembly GCA_964451565.1. GTDB lineage: Bacteria > Pseudomonadota > Gammaproteobacteria > Burkholderiales > Neisseriaceae > Neisseria. The sequence continues at coordinate 1,440 of CAYVIS010000239.1, read as the reverse complement.
GCCCATCTGCGGCACGCTGCCGAAAAAGCCGCGCCGCTCTTTCGGCGCATATTCCACCGCCAGCAGCATCGCGCCGCCCCATTCACCGCCAATACCCAAGCCTTGAACCAACCGCAGCGTCACCATCAACAGCGGCGCGGCAATGCCGATGGCCTGATAAGTCGGCAGCAAACCCATCAACACCGTCGCCCCGCCCATCAAACCGAGCGTGAGCACCAGCGTTTTCTTGCGGCCGATTTTGTCGCCGATGTGGCTGAACAGAATGCCGCCGAACGGGCGGATAAAAAACGACAGCGCAAATGAAGCAAACGCCAGCATGGTGCCGACAGTCGGATCTTCGGCGGGGAAAAACAGCTGGTTGAACACCAGCGCAGCCACCGTGCCGTAAAGGAAATAATCAAACCATTCAATCGAGCTGCCGATCAGGCTTGCCAGCAATACCCGTGTGGAGACTTTGTTGCTCATCTCTTCCTCTTTTCTGTGTTGTTCTCAAATGTAAATTTATTGTATAAGAGATTTAATTTTCTTAAAAGAAAATTTTTATAATTAACTATAATTTTTACCGCCTGCCCTCCGCCTGACATTCCCGGCACATGAAAGGCCGTCTGAAAACAAATACGTGGCGCGCCGCACCGGTATAAAATTATTCCGAAGCGGCGCCAATCTGGATTAGAATAACAAGCTCTGTTGATGCGTTTTTCAACGTTGCGCAATGAACACAATCCACGCGCGCAACGAAATACGGAAGAAACTTTGCCGATGACAACAAGCCCCCCGCCTTCGCGCTGGCTGCCGCTTTTGCTGGCTGTGGCCATTTTCATGCAGATGCTCGACACCACCATTCTCAACACCGCGTTGCCGAAAATGGCGGTTGATTTGAACGAATCGCCGTTGAATATGCAGTCGGCAATCATCGCTTATGCGCTGACGCTGGCGGTGTTGATTCCGCTCAGCGGCTATCTGGTCGACCGTTTCGGCACCAAAAAAGTGTTTATCGCCTCGATGGCGCTGTTTATGCTCGGCTCGGCCATGTGTGCGGCAGCGCCGAATCTGCCGATGCTGGTTGTGGCGCGTATCGTGCAAGGCGTGGGCGGCTCGATGCTGGTGCCGGTACCGAGGCTCACACTTTTGCGCGTATACGATAAATCCCAGCTGCTCAATGCGATTAATTATGCGGTAATGCCCGCGCTTATCGGCCCGGTATTGGGACCTTTGGTGGGCGGCTATCTGGTGGAATATGCGAGCTGGCACTGGATTTTCCTGCTCAACCTGCCCATCGGTGCCATCGGCATTCTGATCGCCATGAAAATCATGCCGGATGTGAAAGGCGATAAACCCGATTTGGATTTATCGGGCTTTTTCCTGTTTGGCGCGTCGGCTTGCGCACTGAGCCTTGCAGTAGAAATGATTACCCATCCCGGTGCAAAAATATTCTCTTTA
>CAYVIS010000238.1:0-3125 GCA_964451565.1 uncultured Neisseria sp. | reverse complement strand
CCGACATTCTGCTTGTAAGGCAGACGCTCTACCAACTGAGCTAATCACCCGTTTTTTCTTCGCGCTCATCGCTGCGAGAACGTGATTAAACCAAAATTCCGTATACCGCGCAAGCCTTTTTGTGAACTTTTTATAAAAAAATAGCAAGTTTATGAATTTTAAATGAAATTAATTTGCAGCATTTCCACACAATTTTCCCACTCGTCAACAGCTTTCAGACGGCCTTCCACCCTGCCAAAGCCTGTCGAATCATATTTACCGCCCGTTTGACACCGCAGCAATTTGTATCAGGCAAAAACATCAGGCCGTCTGAAAGCCAAACCGCAACGGCACAAGCATTCAAATATCAAACCAATGGCCGAGCTTCTCCGCTTTGGTATGCAGATAGCGTTCGTTTTCCGGATTTTCACCCACATGCAGCGGCACATGTTCACACACATTAATCCCCGCCTCGTTCAACACCTGCACTTTTTGCGGATTATTGGTGAGCAGCTTCACCTCGCGCACACCGAGATGGTCGAACATATGCTTGGCCAGCGTAAAATCGCGCGCATCCACCGGCAAACCGAGCGCCACATTAGCTTCCACCGTGTCCATACCCTGATCTTGAAGCTGATAGGCGCGGATTTTGTTAATCAGACCGATGCCACGGCCTTCCTGGCGCAGATACACAATCACGCCCCGCCCCGCCTGCTGCACCGCCTGCATCGCCGCCTGCAGCTGCGGGCCGCAATCGCATTTTTGTGAAAACAGCGCATCACCGGTCAGACATTCAGAATGAATGCGCGCCAACACCGGCGCACCGTCGGCAATGTCGCCCATGCTCAGCGCCACATGCTCCTGGCCGCTGCGCACTTCTTCAAAACCGTGCAGCGTAAACACACCCCACTCAGTGGGCAGACGGCAGGCCGCCACAAATTTCACCGGCTTATTCATCCGCCTGCTCCTCATCCGTTTCATCACCGCGCAACAACGCCCGCATCGGCTCAGCCAGCGCCACCGCCAAACCGACCCAAGCAGCTTGCGCCGCTTCATCAAATGCTTCCTTTTCCTGATGCTCTACCTGCACCACGCCCAACACGCTGCCGTTGGCCGTGCACACCGGCAACGCCATCTGGCTGCCGCTGCGGCCATGATGTTCACCGCGGATTTCTTCCAATGCCAACCACTTGGACACATCATTGGCAATATTCAGCCAGCCCGTCTGCGCCGCACGCACCGGCAGATAACGCCAGCCGTTTTCCTCGTCCAGCATGATTTTCTGCTCCAAAGCCACGCCTTGCTGCGCCAAACGCAATAAATAAGCATCCCCGCTTTCAGACGGCATCAGCGCATACACCACCGCACTTTGCACCTGCGCGCGGCTGCACACCGAATCCAGCGCCATAAAAATCTGTTTGAGCAGCGCCTCATTGGCCGCATGCTCTTCAATATGCCCGGCCAATTCCGCCTCATCGTTGGCATACCACAAAATCCGCCGCTCGATGGAAGCCTCGCCCACATTCATCACCGCCTGCAACGCCACCTGCGCCATACACACCTCTTCCACCGCCAGGCGCAAGCCCTGCATTTGCAGATAATCCTGAATCAATAAGCGCGACATGGCCTTCCTCATTTCAACGATATTTATCAAAAACAAAGCCGTCTGAAAACATCCGCATTCAGACGGCCTCTGTCAGCTTTTCCAAATGGGGCGTATTGTACCCCTTTTCAAGCCGACACCCTTTGCATTTTTGCGCCCGTTCGGTATAATCTGCGCCTTGCAGCAAATCATGCGGACGTGGCGAAATTGGTAGACGCACCAGATTTAGGTTCTGGCGCCGAGAGGTGTGAGAGTTCGAGTCTCTCCGTCCGCACCACCCAACCCCTAAAAGGGGTATTTTTTTTGTCTAATGCAATCTAACGCAATCGACAAAATTCAATACTGGCAAGGCTTTCAGGCTGATTCAATGCTTTCTTGCTGTCTAATATCGTCTAATGCAGTCTAATTGAATAAACCATAAATTGGGGGTATATTTGGGGGTGTTGAAAAATGCCCCTGAAAAAAATACCCCCAAATGCCACTAAACGACCGACAAATAAAGAATGCAAGACCCGCTGATAAAGCCTACAAACTGGCTGATAGTGGCGGCCTGTATCTGCAAGTTACACCAGCAGGCGGCAAGCTATGGCGGTTGAAGTACCGTATAAGCGGCAAAGAGAAATTACTTTCAATCGGCAAATACCCCGAAATCTCTTTAGTGGAAGCACGAGAAGCAGCCGAGAATGCCCGCCGTATGATTGCCCAAGGCCAAGACCCCGCCGCCATGAAGCAGCAGGCCAAGCAAGAGCGTAGGGCGGCCTTACTCAATACCTTTGCCCACGTTACCAAGGCATGGCACGAAAAGAACATCATGCGTAAAGGCTGGAAGCCCAATCATGCCGCCCGTGTTTGGCGGTATTTTGAAACCGATGTTTTCCCCGTTATTGGCGAAATGCCGATAAACGAAATCGGCAAGAAAGAGATAAAGGCCATATTGGATAAAGTAACCGAGCGGGGTGTATCAGAGACCGCCGAGAAAATCAGGCAATGGATAGGCGCGGTATTTACATACGCGGGCTTTGAAGAATTAACCGACCGCAATCCCGCCGCTTTATTGCAGGGCTATATCAAGCTGCCGGAAACACGCCATATGCCTGTCTTGCCGCGTGAAGAGCTGACCGAGTTTTACCGCCGTTTGATACTGGCAGATTGCAAGCAGTCAAACCGTATTTGCATTATGCTGATTATGCTTTGCTTTGCCCGCAATAAAGAGATACGCGGCGGCCAATGGAAGGAAATCGACTTTGAGCGCAAGATATGGACTATCCCAGCCAAGCGAATGAAGCGGCCGCGTGAGCATATAATCCCCTTATCCGATTGGGTGATTGAGCTGCTAAACGAGCTGCACGACCAAACGGGGAGTACCCCCTATCTATTCCCCAGCCGCACCGCCGCCGATGGCTATATCAGCGAAAACACCGCAGGCAAAATCATCAACGGCATGGGCTATTATGGCATTGCCACGCCCCACGGTTTCCGCTCCCTTGCAAGCACCATTCTGAATGAGCAGGGCTATAACCGCGATGCCATTGAAATGCAGTTA
>CAYVIS010000237.1:0-3128 GCA_964451565.1 uncultured Neisseria sp. | reverse complement strand
ATTAACAAATTCTTTACAGCTACACGATATTACAATTATACTGTCTGCGGCATCTTATTCATAATGCCGTCTCAACCAAGCAAGTAAATTGCTTGCACAACACTAAAAATCTACTTTGAGTTTTTCTTAGCGTATTATCAACCTCTACACGGGAGCTACCATGAACTCCAACAGCCCGCGCCCAGACAACGTCGAGCTATTGAGTGCACAAGCGCCAATTACCAATTTCCGCGGTCTCTTCATCACGATAATCGCGGCCATCCTCTGCTTCGGCATCTACTTCATCCTGCCCTATAACCACGACGCCAACAAAGGCATCGCTGTGTTGCTGTTTGTGGCGATTTTGTGGTTTACCGAAGCGGTGCACATCACCGTTACCGCGCTGATGGTGCCGATTTTGGCTGTTTTAATCGGCATTCCCGAAATGGACACCAAAAAAGCCCTTTCCGGCTTTGCCGACCCGATTATCTATATTTTCTTCGGCGGCTTCGCGCTGGCCACCGCTCTGCACATGCAGCGCCTCGACCGCAAAATCGCCATCTGGCTGCTGTCGCTCTCGCGCGGCAATATGAAAGTGGCGATTTTGGCGATTTTTGCCGTAACCGCTTTTCTTTCCATGTGGATCAGCAACACCGCCACCGCCGCCATGATGCTGCCGCTGGCGATGGGCATGATGGATCACATCGACAAGAAAAAAGACCGTAAAACCTATGTCTTTGTGCTGCTCGGTATTGCCTACTGCGCCAGTATCGGTGGCCTCGGCACCATCGTCGGCTCGCCGCCCAACGCCATCGCTGCCAAAGCGTTGGAGTTGGATTTCGCAGGCTGGATGAAAATGGGCTTGCCGATGATGCTGCTGATTCTGCCGCTGATGCTGTTTACCCTGTATGTGATTCTGCGCCCCAACCTGAATGAACGGGTGGAATTGAAAGCGGAAGACATTCCGTGGACGGTGCATCGTGTGATTGCGCTGCTGATTTTCGTATGTGCCGCCGTAGCGTGGGTGTTCAGCAGCAAAATCAAAGCCGCGCTCGGCATTTCCAGCCCCGATACCGTGATTGCCCTAATCGCTGCCGTGGCTGTGGTGGTATTCGGCGTGGCGCGCTGGAAAGAAGTGGCGCGCAATACCGACTGGGGTGTATTGATGCTGTTTGGCGGCGGCATTACCTTGAGCACGCTGCTGCAAATGTCGGGCGCTTCGCTGGCGCTGGGTCAGCAGCTGGCCACTGCGTTTGTGTTGGCGCACCCGCTGGTTGTGGTGTTGGCCGTAGCCGCATTTATCATCTTCCTGACTGAATTCACCAGTAACACCGCCTCTGCCGCGCTGTTGGTGCCGATTTTCGCCAGCATCGCCACCCAAATGGGCTTGCCCAAAGAAGTGTTGGTGTTTGTCATCGGTATTGGTGCCTCCTGCGCCTTCATGTTGCCGGTGGCCACGCCGCCCAATGCCATCGTATTCGGCACGGGCTTAATCGAGCAGAAAGAAATGATGCGCACCGGTATCCTGCTCAATGTATTGTGCGTCGTGTTGGTCGGCTGCTGGGCTTACTTCATTTTGATGTAAACCGGCTTCTCCGACACACGAAAAGGCCGTCTGAATTTCAGACGGCCTTTTTGGTGGCTATTTCAACCGGGATTACAGGGCAGCCAGAGCCGCATCGTAATCCGGCTCATTGGCGATTTCTTCCACCAATTCGCTGTGCAACACTTTATTATCCTCATCCAACACCACCACCGCACGCGCATTGAGACCGCGCATGCCGGTGCTGTTGATGGCCACGCCGTAATCTTTGGCAAAACCGCTGCGGAAGCTGGAAAGCATCACCACGTTATCAATGCCTTCCGCGCCACAGAAACGCGCCTGCGCAAACGGCAAATCGGCGGAAATACACAACACCACGGTGTTATTCAGCGCGGTGGCTTTTTCGTTAAACGTGCGCACTGATTTGGCGCATACGCCGGTATCGACGCTCGGGAAAATATTCAGGATTTTGCGTTTGCCGTCAAAATCAGCCAAAGTTTTATCCGACAAATCACCGGCCACCAGCTCAAAATCGGCAGCGGTTTGACCTTTCTCGGGAAACTGACCTACGATATCTACAGGTTTGCCTTGCAGGGTTACGTTTGACATCTCATTTCCTTTCTTCTGGGTTAGGCTGCTTTGCACGGCGGCAAAGCGGCGGGATACACGGAAGCCTGCGTCTGCGCCAGCGCAAACAAGGTTTCCAGCTGCTGCTGCGCCTGATTCTGCGCATGCGCTAAAATATCGGCTTTGCAGGCACTTTCAAGCACCTGCTGTTTGGCCTGCTGCTGCACGGTTTGAAACACGCTTTTGTCAATCGGCGTCAGGCCGAGCGAGCCGGTTTTGATGTCATAAACCTCGATATTATCGAGACTCACGCTCAAAATTTCCACCGGCGGCAGGCTGATAATCACTTTGTCGTTGACCACGCTGACATTTTCAGCGTTCAGTTTGTTTAAATCAATGCCGGCCACCACTTGCCCTTTGGCCATAAACAAACCGGTTTGCGAATCCTGCCACAGCGCATACCAATTGCCCGGCTTTTCGGTTTTGATGATGGTGTCGATATGAAACGCCGTGCTCTCCAAGCGGTTGAGATTCTGAATCTGCGTGAGCACGCCTTCGCGGGTCAATACCTGCTTCTGCGCGGGCTGCTTGAGTTGCTTAACATACCATATGCCTGCACCCGCTGCGAGCAGCAACACGATTAAAACAAGTAAACGGAATAAGGTTTTCATGTGCGGATGATGTATTGATGGATTCAAACAGTATTTTAAAATGGTGTTTATTCCAGTAATTTCAAGTATTAAACAAAAAGGCCGTCTGAACGCTTGTTGCTTTCAGACGGCCTTTTGTCAAACAGTCAATATCAAATATCCAGATAATCCAAAATGCTTTCTGCCGCATCGCGGCCCTCAGCAATGGCAGTCACCACCAAATCCGAACCACGGGTGATGTCACCGCCCGCAAAAATTTTCGGGTTGGCGGTTTGCTGTTTGTATTGGCCGCGCGCTTCGATGCGGCCGCGGCTGTCGGTGTTCACGCCCACGCTTTGCAGCCACGGCATTGCGTGCGGCGCAAAACCGAAGGCCACAATCACCGCGTC
>CAYVIS010000236.1:0-3134 GCA_964451565.1 uncultured Neisseria sp. | reverse complement strand
TATCATTATGATATGTGAGTAACTTACTTTTTTTATTCTAAATGCACAACGGGTACCGTTTTTTATGCTGTACAACTATAGTGAATTAGACATAAAACAGTTAATGCATTCAGGTGGCTGAGCTTGTCGAAAGCATTCAGACGGCCTCATCCGCTATTTCTTCGCCGCCGCAGCCTTACGCACTTCGGTAATCGTCTTGCCGCCCAAGCCGTAATTGTCCATCTCGATTTCCTCAATCACCACCACCGTGGTGGCCGGATTTTTATTCAACACCCGCGCCAGCAATTCGGTGACACCCGCAATCAGCTCGGCTTTTTGTTCGGCAGTCGGCGCTTCGTTGCCGCCGGTTACTTTCATATTCACATAAGGCATATTTTTCTCCATTTCGTTTATTTAGACAACACGGCCAAACTTCGGCCAACACACAGCCATCGCCAACCACAAAGCCACAGCCGCCAACACCAGCGCACCCGCAAACGAGCCGCTGTAATCAAAAAGCGCATTCGCCGCCAACGGCCCGACAATCTGGCCGACACCGTAAGCCGCCGTCATCAGCGCCAACATATTAAACCCCACCTGCGCATTCAGCGCGCGCGCCGCCGGCATCGCAATCGTCACTGTGCCCATAAACGTGCCACCGACCAACACCGCGCTGGCCAGATACGCGCCCGCCGTCGGGCTCAACACCGGCAGCAACACCCCCGCGCCCTGCACGCCCAAGTTCCACAGCAAAGCCTGCCGCGTGCCCAAACGCAGATTGATGCGGTGCCACAGAAAACATGACGGCACCGCGCCCAAGCCAAACGCCGCCCAGATATGCAGCGAACCCGCTCCGCCCAAAGCCTCACCCACCAACACCGGCAGGTAAGTCGCCGTAATAATATAGCCCAAACCCGCCAAACCATACACCGCAATCAGCTGCCACGCGCTGCCCATTGGAAGCGCCGCCGTATGAGCCGCCGCTGCCGCCGTCTGCACGTACGCTCCGCCCCGCGAACGCCATTGTACCGCGCAGGAAAACAGCGCCAGCAGCAAGGCCGCCGCCGCCAACAGCCGCCAAATCAGCAGACTGCCCCAACCCAGCCACATTCCCAGCGCAATCAGCTCCGCCGACACAAAAATGCCCATGCCCACACCCGCATACAGCAACGGCGCGCGCTGCGGCTGCCCCATATGCTGCAACAGCCACAACGACCCCGCCACCATCGCCACCGCGCTCAACACCCCTGCCACACCGCGTATCCACACCACCGCCCACAATGCTTCCACCCAGCCCAGCAGCGCCAAACCCGCCACCGTCGCCAGCAATGCCGCCACACTTGCCGCCACCGCATGACGCACGTTCAGCTTCGCCAACAGCAACGCGCCCAGCAGATAACCCGCATAATTGGCCGAAGCCGCCCACGAGCCGCCCGCAATGCTCAGAATGCCTTCGTCCACCATCAACGGATACAGCCCCGTAAACGCGAAGCGCCCGAAGCCCATACCCACAATCAACACCATCGCGGCCGCCGCGCCCACCGCCCACGTTTGCCGTCTGTCCATATCGTTTTACCGTTCCAAAGCTGCCACTACATTTCATTACAAATTCGTATCCTAACAGCAAAGCAACACCCTGTCTGCCGCCGCAACCCGCTTCCCCGCAAAACCCGTTATAATAGCGGCCAGCATCCCATTTCAGCCGTCTGAAACCTTTTTTCATTCAGACGGCCACAGTAAAAAAGGACACCCCATGAGAAAACCCGCCCGAGGCTACGCCCGCGTCGACCGCGTCAAAGAGCAAGTGATGCGCGAGCTGGCCGAGCTGATGCGCACCGGCCTGAAAGACCCGCGCGCCGGCTTCATCACCATCAACGATGTCGAAGTGACCCGCGACTACAGCCATGCCACCATCTACTACACCGTGCTCGACGATTCCACCCGCGAAGTCACCGCCGAAGCGCTCGAACACGCCAAAGGCTTTTTACGCAGCGAATTGAGCAAACGCATCACCGTTTTCCGCACCCCCGAGCTGCACTTTGAATACGACGAATCAGTCGAACGCGGCATGAGCCTTTCCCACCTGATCGACGAAGTGGCCAAAGAAAAGCCGGTAGAAGATTAAACCAGAATATTTCAGGCCGTCTGAAACCTTCAGACGGCCTTTTACACAATATGACCGCAAACAAACCCCAAAAACGCCCCGTTAACGGCGTATTGCTGCTCGACAAACCGCAAGGCCGCTCCAGCAACACCGCGCTGCAACAAGCCCGCCGTCTTTATCGCGCCGAAAAAGCCGGCCACACCGGCGTGCTCGACCCGCTCGCCACCGGCCTGCTGCCCGTGTGTTTCGGCGAAGCCACCAAATTCGCCCAATACCTGCTCGATGCCGACAAAGCCTACACCGCCACGCTGAAACTCGGCGAAGCCAGCAGCACGGGCGACGCCGAAGGTGAAATCATCGACACCGCCCGCGCCGACATTTCCCCCGCAGAATTTCAGACGGCCTGCGCCGCACTCACCGGCCCCATCCGCCAAGTGCCGCCGATGTTTTCCGCCCTCAAACACGAAGGCAAACCGCTCTACGAATACGCCCGCAAAGGCATCGTCATCGAACGAAAAGCCCGCGATATCACCATTTATTCCATTGATATTCAAGAATTTTCCGCGCCTCAAGCCGTGATTGACGTGCGTTGCAGCAAAGGCACTTATATCCGCACCCTCAGCGAAGACATCGCCAAACACATCGGTACCTTCGCCCACCTCACCGCCCTACGCCGCACCGAAACCGCCGGTTTCACCATCGCTCAAAGCCACAGCCTCGAAGCGCTAGAAGCCCTGAGCGAAGCCGAACGCGACGCCCTGCTGCTGCCGTGCGACGTGTTGGTGCAACACCTGCCCAAAATCACACTCGCCGACGAAGCCGTGAAAATGCTCAAATTCGGCCAACAGCCCGCATTCAGCGGTGACATTCCCACCGACAGCCCGATTCGAGTGTATGCCGAAAATGGCGAATTTATCGGTTTGGCCGATTACCTCGCCGAACAAGGCCGTCTGAAAGCCGTGCGGCTGATGAATACAGCGGGGTGAATTTCTTTCCTCGCGTGAGTAATGAGGCCGTCTGAACAGTTTTACTGCTTCTTTCAGACGGCCTC
>CAYVIS010000235.1:0-3146 GCA_964451565.1 uncultured Neisseria sp. | reverse complement strand
TCATTATGATATGTGAGTAACTTACTTTTTTTATTCTAAATGCACAACGGGTTTACAATGGTTTGCCGTTATGCCGAGGCTGCTTTTTTAAATGCACTTATCCGATATAACTAGTCAATGTAACGAATTGTAAGGCATGCTGAGGCAGATAGTCTAATTTTATTTGAAATACATTGTTATTGATTTTAATTATCATATTTAAAAAGAATCTACCTATACAACTTCCACAGCTTTGCCCGAATGAAAACTGCTGCATGAAAATACCCGCAAGATTGGCAATCTTGCGGGTATTTTGTTTTATTTCAAATAACTTATGTTTGTTTATTTCATGATGCATGAAGGCCGTCTGAAAGCTACAGGCAGGAAGAATCCAGCGACAACGAAGCCAGCGTGTCGTCAAACTCCGTCACATAATCTGCCAACAAATACGGGCGCAGCAAACTGAGCGTGCGCCGGATGCCGCGTACTTTGGAATCCTCAGTCAGCTTGGCGCGGCCGCGCAACGAGCCATCGAAATCGAACCAGTATTTGGTGACAATCCACATATTCATCGCCATATCGTTCATGGCGGTTTCATCGGCGCTGATAATGTCGAGGTTGTTGAGGCGGTTGAGCAGGCTCACCAGCAGCGGCGACACTTTGGCATGGGTGAAATTATTGTGCTCACCCAAAAGCTCGGCGCTGCGTGCCAGCAAGGTATTGACGTCGCTGAACAAAAAACGGTAGCGCCACATCACATCATAAATCCCGGCCATATAATTGACCGCTTCGCACACATTGGTCGGCAACACCACATCATGCAGGTATTGCAGCAAATCTTCGCTGTAACGTTTAAACAGCTGCACGATGATTTCGTCTTTATTGCGGAAATGGTAATACAGATTGCCCGGGCTGATGCCCAAATGTGCGGCGATATGGTTGGTGCTGATATTGCGCTCGCCCTCTTCATTAAACAGCACCAAGCTGGCTTCTACGATACGGTTATACGTATTCGGTCGGGTTTCTTTAGCCACAATCACTCCTTGAATCAAAAGCGCAGCCCTTGCTGCCTCTGCGCCTGCCGGCAGCAGTTGAGCGCCTTAAAGATATAGTGGATTAGGTTGAATCAAAACAAGGCGGAGAGCCGCAGACAGTACACCCAGTACGGCAAGGCGAACCAACGCTGCATGGGTTCAAATTTCATTCACTATAACTATAACCTAAATTATTCTGGCCGATTATAGCCAATAATCAACATGATTGCTGTAATCATATCGTAAAAGAGAGCGGCAACCAATTCGGCTCCGCTTCCAGCGCCACGCCAAACCGATCCGCCACCCGCGCGCATACCTCATCCGCCAGTGCGCGCACGTCCGCCCCCGTGGCCTGCTGCTTGTTGACCAACACCAGCGCCTGCTTGTCGTGCACCGCCGCGCCGCCGATTTGAAAACCTTTCAGACGGCATTGGTCAATCAGCCAACCCGCCGCCAGCTTCACCGAGCCGTCGGCCTGCGGATAATGCGGCATTTGCGGGTATTGCGCCAACAAAGCTGCTGCCTGCTCTGCCGTGACCAGCGGGTTTTTAAAAAAACTGCCGACATTGCCGAGTACTTTCGGGTCGGGCAGCTTGGCCGCGCGAATCGCACACACCGCGTCCGACACATCCTGCGCCGTCGCCGCCCTGCCCGCGCAACGCTCCGCCAACACCGCCGCCAAATCGCCGTAAGCCGCATTGGCCTGAAACGCCGTTTTCAGCGCAAACGTCACCGCACAAATCACATAACGCCCCTTGCCTGCCTGCTTGAACAAGCTCTCGCGGTAGGCAAAGTCACATTCCGCATTCGACAGCTCGACAAAATCCAACGTATCCAAATCAAAACAGCGCACCGAGTGGATGACATCTTTCACTTCCACCCCATACGCACCGATATTCTGCACCGGCGCCGCGCCCACCGTGCCCGGAATCAGACTCAGGTTTTCCAGTCCGCACAAACCCAGCCGCAGCGTGTGCAACACAAAATCATGCCACACCTCGCCCGCCTGCGCCTCGATATACACCAGGCCGTCTGAACGCCCCGTTTCACGGATGCCCTTATTGCGCATATGCACCACCAGCGCCGGATAATCCCGCATCAGCAACACATTGCTGCCGCCGCCGAGCCACAACACCGACTCACGCGCAAATTGCGGCAGCTGCACAATTTCCGGCAAATCCGCCGCATCCGTCAGCGCCACAAAATCCCGCGCCCGCGCCTGCAGGCCGAAAGTATTGAAAGGCGTTAAATCCACATCATGTTCCAACTGCATCACACCATCCTTTTTCTCGCCGCCATCACGCGGCTGCAGATTTCCAGATACCACACCAGCCACACCGCCGCCACCGTCAGCGACAGCACCAGCGCCGTCCAGAAACCGTAAATTCCCATATCATAACCATACGCCAGCCAATAGCCCGGCACCAGCCCGAAGCCCCAAAACGCTACCGCATGAATCAGCATCGGCACCCGCGTCAGCTTATAACCGCGCAGCGCATACGAAGCCACACATTGCGTTGCATCCGCCAGCTGAAACACCGCCGCAAACAGCAACACCGCCGCCGCAATCGCCAACACACCCGCATCATCGGTATACATCCCCGCCAACTGATGACGGAACAACACCAGCAGCAGCGCCGTCGCCACCGCCAGCAGCAAACCCATCACCAGCGACACCCCCGACACATAACGCGCCCGCGCATACTCTCCGCGGCCGAGCGAATAGCCCACCCGCACCGTACCCGCCGCGCCCACGCTTTGCGGAATCATATAAATCACCCCCGTGAGGCTGATTACCACCTGCTGCGCCGCCACATAATCCTCACCCAGCCGCGCCACCAAAAACACGATACACGAAAACAGGCTCACTTCCAGAAAAAACGACAAACCAATCGGCATCCCCAGCTTCCAAATCTGCTTAAACGCCTGCCGGCTCGGACGGCTGAAACGCGCCATCAACCCAAATTCACGGAAATAGCCCTGCCGCGCCACATACAGCCACAACACCAGCGCATTAAACCAAAACACCAGCGCCGTCGCCACCCCGCAGCCCGCCCCACCCAGCGCAGGCATGCCGAATTTGCCGTACACAAACGCATAATTGAGCGGAATATTCAGCAAAAACGCCAAAAA
>CAYVIS010000234.1:0-3158 GCA_964451565.1 uncultured Neisseria sp. | reverse complement strand
AGCCGCAGTCTTCCGGTTTGGGCGGCGGCGCGTTTTTGGTGTATTGGGACAATCAAGCCCAAAAGCTGACCACGTTTGACGCGCGCGAAACCGCCCCGCAAGCGGCGACACCGCAATTGTTTCTGGATGCCGACGGCCAGCCGCTGAAATTTATGCAGGCGGTGGTCGGCGGCCGTTCGGTGGGGACACCGGGGGTGCCGAAATTACTGGAAGATGTGCACAAACGCTACGGCAAGCTGGCGTGGGCAAGCCTGTTTGATTATCCGGTGAAGCTGGCGGAAAACGGCTTTAAGGTATCGCCGCGTATGGCCGCATCGGTGAAACAAAACGAGCAATATCTGCGCCGCTATCCGGCCACTGCCGCCTATTTCCTGCCCGGCGGTGAAGCGCTGGCGGCGGGCACGGTGTTGAAAAACCCAGAATTCGCCCAAAGCGTGCGCCTGTTGGCCAAAGAAGGCAGCGCACCGTTTTACAGCGGCCGACCGGCACAAAATATGGTGAACGCGGTTGCCGCCGCTGCCGATAATCCGGGCACTTTGAGCCTGGCCGATTTTAAACAATACCGCGTCATCGAGCGTGCGCCGGTGTGCCAACCCTACCGCGAATACGAAATCTGCGGCATGGGCGCGCCCAGCTCGGGCGGCATTGCGCTGGGGCAGATTTTCGGCATTTTGCAACATCACGATATGAAGGCTTCCGGTGCAAACAGCCTGCAAAGCTGGCGCTGGCTCGGCGATGCTTCGCGGGTGGCGTTTGCCGACCGTGATTATTTCGTGGGCGACCCGGAATTTGTGCAAGTGCCTGCCCGCGCCATGTTGGCCGATGCTTATTTGAAACAGCGTGCGGCGGCAATAAACGCTACCGATAAGGCGCTGGAAAAGGTAAACCACGGCGATTTCAAGCGCAACTACAGCCAAGGCAAACCGATTGAGCTGCCGTCGACCAGTCATTTGGTGATTGTGGATAAAGACGGCAATGTGGTGTCGATGACCACTTCTATCGAAAACGCGTTCGGCTCCACCTTGATGGCCAACGGCTATCTGCTCAATAACGAGCTGACCGATTTTGCGTTTAATCCGGCTGACGGCGAAGGCAAGCAAGTGGCCAACAGTGTTGCACCCGGCAAACGGCCGCGCTCTTCAATGGCGCCGACCATTGTGTTGAAAAACGGCATGCCTTATCTGGCCGTGGGCTCGCCCGGCGGCAGCCGCATCATCGGCTATGTTGCCAAAACGCTGGTGGCACATATTGATTGGGGCATGAACATCCAACAGGCAGTCGATTTGCCGAATATGCTCAACCGCGGCAGCGCTTATGAAGTGGAAGAACGCACCGCTGCCGCCGATTTGGCGCCGGGCTTGGGACAGCTGGGCTATAAAGTGCAAATCCGCGATTTGAATTCGGGTGTGCAAGGCATCGTGATTCACAAAACCGGCTTGCAAGGCGGCGCCGATCCGCGTCGTGAAGGGAAAGTGATGGGAGATTGATGGTTTGCTTTTGAAATAGGCAAAGGCCGTCTGAAAGATTCTTTCAGACGGCCTTTTATATTGTTGGCTGCAAAACCGTTAAACCACCCACACTTTTTTCTTACGCCGCATCAGGCAAACCGTGAAAGGCGGCGGGCAGGTCTTCATCGTTGGGGAATTCCACCCATTCGTAAGCCGCTTCGTCTGCTAACACCGCGCGCAGCAAGGCGTTGTTGATGGCGTGACCGGATTTGTAGCCTTCAAACGCACCGATAATCGGGTGGCCGACAATATACAAATCGCCGATGGCATCGAGGATTTTGTGGCGCACGAATTCATCGGGATAGCGCAAGCCTTCGGGATTGAGCACATCGGTGTCGTCAATCACGATGGCGTTCGACAAATTGCCGCCGAGGCCGAGGTTGTGTGCACGCATCAGCTCCACTTCCTGCATAAAGCCGAACGTGCGGGCGCGGGCGATTTCGTCCACATACGATTTGCCGGCGAAGTCGATTTCAAAAGTGGGGCTGCTGCGGTTGAACACGGGATGGTCGAATTCGATGGTCAGCGTCACTTTGAAGCCGTCATAAGGGGTAAAGCGCACCCATTTGCCGGTTTCTTGAATTTCAATCGGCTTCAAAATCTTCAGGAAACGCTTTTGCGCTTGCTGATCAACAATACCCGCGTCTTGCAGCAGATAGATAAACGGCAGGCTGGAGCCGTCCATAATCGGGATTTCGGGCGCGTTCAGCTCAATGAGCGCGTTGTCCACACCGTAAGCGGCCAGCGCTGACATGATGTGTTCGATGGTGCCGACGCGCACGCCGCTTTCGGTCACCACGGTGGAAGACAGGCGGGTGTCGTTAATCAGATAAGGGGTGAGCGCAATCACTTCGGCCTGCGCGCCGCTCAAATCGGTGCGGCGGAAAGAAATGCCGCTGTCGGCAGGGGCGGGATGCAGGGTGAGCGCCACCCGTTCGCCGGAATGCAGGCCGACGCCGGTCACACTCACGGATTGGGCTAAGGTTCGTTGCAGCATGATGTTCCTTTCAACAGCGCGCAATGTTCAGACGGCTTTATCATACGATAAAATAAAGCAACAACATACTATTTTTAATAGTATTTACTTATCCAAGCGTTTGTGCAGACCGATATACCGGAGGCCGTCTGAAAGCCTGCCGGTTTGCTACAGCATAACTTCAGTAATCTTCGGGGATAACATGGTTTTATCCACAAAGCAGCGTCAATTCAGGCTTTTTATACCGCTTACCCACCATCAATCAAGATGCTTATCCCAAAACTTTCATATAGCGTAGCTTTTTGTTTTTTCATGTAAAAACAGTATTATCCACAAGACACTGACTCACTCATCAAATATCATCTTTTTATATTTAAATCCGTATTTATTAAAAGAAACACAAGCATCTGCTTTTTTCAGACGGCCTTTCAAAATATCATTTACTTAATTTAAATCAGATTTTTGCCCGATTCGGGTAAGTAGTTCTAGGTAGTAATTTTATTTCATGGTAAAACACGCCCACTATAGATTAATTCATCCCTATTACAGATTTTTAGGAGCAAAAACATGAGCATTAAAGTTGCGATTAACGGTTTCGGTCGCATCGGCCGTTTGGCACTGCGTCAAATCGTGAAAACCGAAGGCATCGAAGTAGTGGCCGTAAACGACCTTAC
>CAYVIS010000233.1:0-3161 GCA_964451565.1 uncultured Neisseria sp. | reverse complement strand
CATACAGCATTGTCTTTCAAATACTGTAAACAACGCTAGCTTTTCTTACACCTACGTTTATGTTAGCTATGCGAACGGAGGATTCAGACGGCTTGATACCTTTGCAAAATACTTTTTATCCTGAAAATAGCCAATAAACCCGTCATTCCGGCGCAGGCCGGAATCCATCCGCCAAGATTCAGGAATTTGATTCTAAAACAGTTTTACGTGAAGTATGGATTCCGGCCTGCGCCGGAATGACGAAGTTTAGCCGTTTTGTGATGCTGCAATAGCAATTTTGCAAAAGTTTCGGCTTTTATTGTCTGTGTGGATGTTGTATTTGTATGGTTTGGCCAATCGGGCGGAGGGGGTGATGAGTTGGTGATTGGTGTGCAAACCTGACGGCTTGCCACCCTCACCCTGCAAACGCAGCCACCGTCACTGCTTCCCCACACGCCGCGCTCAACACTTGGTTCAACACCGCAAAAAATTCACTGCCGTCGCGGGTGGCCAGCCATTGGCCGTTTTGTTCCGAAAAATGGTAGCCGCCGCTTTTGGCCGCAATCCACAATTCCTGATTGGGCGTGTGACGGTTGACGATAATCTGTGTGCCGTCGTCGGCTTCGATGGTGAGCACGTTGCCGCTGAGCTGGCAGTCGAAATCCCAACCGCCTTCGTCGATTTGGTCTTCAATATGCGAAAATAATGCATCAGAATGCTGTAAAAATTCACTTTCGGTCATCATGGCTTTGTGTATCGCTGCATTTTTGTTTAAGATACCGAATCTTGCCACATTCCTGCGCATGAAGAAAGAATCTGCATGAAAACCACCGCATTTTTGCTTGCTGTCGCCGTGATTTTGAGCGGCTGCGGCTACAAGGGCGACCTTTACCTGCCCAAAGAAGACGACAAGGCCCGTTTCGGCGTCATCCAAACCGGCCTGCAGTTCGAACCGAAAGAACCGACCACCCAACCGGAACCATAATGACCCTGCATTGCGAAAATATCCCCTTCACCGATTTGGCCGAACAATTCGGTACGCCTTTATACGTTTACAGCCAAAATGCGCTCACTCAAGCCTTTGAAGCCTACACTCAAGCCTTTGCCACGCAGCAGCCGCTGGTTTGCTACGCGGTGAAGGCCAACGGCAATCTGAGCATCCTCAAGCATTTTGCCGCACTCGGCAGCGGTTTCGACATCGTTTCCGGCGGCGAGCTGGCGCGCGTGCTGGCGGCGGGCGGCGACGCTGGCAAAACCATTTTCTCGGGCGTGGGCAAGAGCGAGGCGGAAATCGAATTTGCGCTGGAAGCAGGCGTGTTGTGTTTCAACGTCGAATCCTTGCCGGAGCTTGACCGCATCAACGCAGTAGCCGAACGTTTGGGCAAAACCGCGCCGGTGTCGCTGCGCATCAACCCCGATGTCGATGCCAAAACCCATCCCTATATTTCCACCGGCCTCAAAGCCAACAAATTCGGCATCGCTTATGCCGACGCGCTGGCCGCCTACCGCCACGCGGCATCCTTAGGCCGTCTGAACATCGTCGGCATCGACTGCCACATCGGCTCGCAACTGATTGATTTGAGCCCGCTCGAAGAAGCCTGCGAACGCATTCTGCTGCTGGTCGATCAATTGGCGGCAGAAGGCATCGTGTTGCAACATGTGGATTTGGGCGGCGGCGTCGGCATCGTTTATCAAGACGAAAACCTACCTGATTTGGCCGCTTATGCCCAAACTGTTGCCCGTCTGTTTAACGGCCGTCCGCAAAAGCTGGTGCTCGAGCCCGGCCGCAGCTTGGTCGGCAATGCGGGCACGCTGCTCACCCGTGTCGAATTCGTCAAACACGGCGAAGAAAAAAACTTTGTGATTGTTGATGCGGCCATGAACGATTTGATGCGCCCTGCCCTTTATGACGCTTATCACCACATCGAAGCGGTGGTGCCGAAAAACATCGAACCGATGCTGGCCGATGTGGTCGGTCCGATTTGCGAAACCGGTGACTTTATCGGCAAAAACCGCACCCTCGCCTGCGAAACGGGCGATGTGCTCGCCATCCGCAGCGCCGGTGCCTACGCTGCCAGCATGGCCAGCAATTACAATACCCGCAACCGTGCGGCGGAAGTATTGGTCGACGGCAACGAGGTGAAATTAATCCGCGCACGCGAAACCTTCGAACAGCAGTTTGCCAACGAGCAGGCCTGTTTGTAAGCGCCGGATAAACAAAAGGCCGTCTGAAACGCCGCCAACGCTGTTTCAGACGGCCTTTTGCTTATTTATAGTGGATTAAATTTGAATCAGGGCAAGGTGGGAAGCCGCAGACAGTACACCTAGCGAGCCAACGCTGTATGGATTCAAATTTAATCCACTATAAAAGAAAAACCACCTTAAACAAGGTGGTTTGTTTTTCCATCAGCCCAATCAGCGGCGGCGGCCGAAAATCATCGACACCACAGCCAGAATCAGGAAGCCTATAAACAGGATTTTCGCAATACCCGCAGCGCTGCCGGCAATACCGCCGAAGCCGAAAACTGCTGCAATAATGGCAATCACAAAGAATACTACTGCATAATGTAACATAAGCCCTTCTCCTCTTTTATGGTTAATGGGGTACTGCTGCGCCTTACTGCAACGGCACAGACGTTTTTACTATACCACAGCATCGATAATATAAACAAATTTGGCTATAAATTCCTTTAAATCCTGATTTATATAGGCTATTAGCTTATTTTAATCCAAACATTCTTGAAGTAATACGGTTGCTGCGGATAAACAGGTAAACGGCAAACGATAAAATATAGGCCGCGCCGCTGACCAACAGGAAGTAAAGCGTACTGCCCAAGCCCGGCCTATCCAGATAATACGCCAGCACAATCACCAGCGGATGGTGGAACAGATAAATGATGATGGCCGAGTTCACCAAAAACGCCGTTGTCTTCGAAAAGCGGAAGTGCGCTTTCACAAAAAAGGCAAACAGCACGCACGACGTTGCAATCGCGGTAATGTGTTGGACAAACACGTTGGCCACACGCGCCAGCATCGAAGCGCCTTCGCGGTCAACACCGATGCGGCTGGTCAGATAGGCCAACCCTACCGCGGCCACAATACCCAATGCCGTCACCACATGTTTGTGCTGCAAACGCTTGCGGGCGGCCTCATCGGTATACAGCCAATAGCCGATAAAGAAA
>CAYVIS010000232.1:0-3166 GCA_964451565.1 uncultured Neisseria sp. | reverse complement strand
AGCAAATCGCCATGCAAAACAATCTGCTGCTGCTCACCTGCGGCGCGCACGGCAACGTTATCCGCTTCCTCTATCCGCTCACCATTGAAGACGACACCTTCGCAAAAGGCTTGGCGGTGTTGGAACAGGCATTCGAGCAAGCGCGGCAATAATCCTTAGCAGGCCGTCTGAAAAGGCTTTCAGATGGCCTGTATATTAAAAAATGGGCAGGAGACGAAACATGAAAAATATCGAACCATTGCTGCAACACCCCGACGTGTCGTTTGACGCGCTGGCCGACGGCATTAAAGTGACCAACCCCGCCAACGGCGACACCCTCGCTTATGTGAAAAAAACCTCGGCGGCTGAATTAAACGCGCTGATTCAACGCGCCGCCGCCGCGCAAAAACAATGGGCGGCGCAAACCGCGTTGGAGCGCGCCGATGCTTTGTGGCGCTGGTACCAACTGCTGAAAGACCACAAAGAAAACCTCGCCCGCCTGATGACGATGGAGCAAGGAAAAAGCCTCACCGAAGCGCGCGGCGAGATTGATTATGCCGCCAGCTTTATCCGTTGGTTTGCCGAAGAAGCGCGCCGTATCGACGGCGACATCCTCACTTCGGTGAAGCCGACGCAAAAACTGCTGGTGTTGAAACAGCCCATCGGCGTTACCGCTGCGATTACGCCGTGGAATTTCCCCGCCGCCATGATTACCCGCAAAGCCGCGCCCGCGTTGGCGGTGGGCTGTGCGATGCTGGTGAAACCGGCCAGCCTCACGCCGCTTTCGGCTTATGCACAAGCCGTGTTGGCGTATGAAGCGGGCATTCCGCAGGATTTGTTGGTGATTGTGAACGGCAGCGCGGCGGAAATCAGCACCGTGTTTGCTGAAAACGACACCATCCGCAAAATCAGCTTCACCGGCTCCACCGAAGTGGGCGCGAAAATCTTCGCCGCCAGCGCGCCGCAAATCAAAAAACTCAGCCTCGAATTGGGCGGCAACGCGCCGTTTATCGTGTTTGACGATGCCGATTTGGACAAAGCCGTGGAAGGTGCATTGGCGAGCAAATTCCGCAACAGCGGCCAAACCTGCGTGTGCAGCAACCGCGTGTATGTTCAAGCCGGCATTTACGAAGCCTTCTGCCAACGCCTGTCTGAAAAAGTGGCCGCTTTCAAGCTGGGCAACGGCTTGGAAGAGGGCGTGAACCAAGGGCCGCTGATTGAAGAAAAAGCGGTCGAAAAAGTGGAACAACACATCGCCGACGCGCTCGCCAAAGGCGCAAGCTGCATCGCAGGCGGCAAACGCAGCGCCTTGGGCGGCACATTTTTCGAGCCGACCGTGTTGCGCGATGTCACCGCCGACATGCTGGTGGCGCGCGACGAGACCTTCGGCCCTTTGTGTCCGATTTTCAAATTCGACAGCGAAAAAGAAGTCATCGCCGCTGCCAACAACACCGAATTCGGCCTTGCCAGCTATTTCTACACGCAAGACACCGCCCGCCAATGGCGCGTGGGCGAAGCGCTGGAATACGGCATGGTCGGCGTCAACACCGGCCTCATCAGCAACGAAGTCGCCCCGTTCGGCGGCGTGAAGCTCAGCGGCCTCGGGCGCGAAGGCAGCAAATACGGCGCGGACGAATATTTGGAATTGAAATATTTGTGCGTGGATTTGAGTTGATGTCGTTTCAGACGGCTGTTGAGGCCGTCTGAAAAAATCTGTTGTCTGAATTCCGTTTTATTGATTAATCAGTGTATTGCGCTTTTAGACGCCATACGCTCGGTTTCCTGCATGCTGCGTTTTCAGACGGCCATTGAGGAGTGTTTGTATGTCAAACGTATTGAAAGCAGAAAAAATCACCTTTGCCGAAGGGGTGGCTATGATTGTGGGCACCAATATCGGTGCCGGGATTTTGTCGGTATCGTATGCGGCGCGCAAAG
The DNA here is from genome assembly GCA_964451565.1 of uncultured Neisseria sp. Classification (GTDB taxonomy): domain Bacteria; phylum Pseudomonadota; class Gammaproteobacteria; order Burkholderiales; family Neisseriaceae; genus Neisseria. The sequence continues at coordinate 1,252 of CAYVIS010000232.1, read as the reverse complement.
CAGGCTATCTGCCGCTGCTGTTTTGGCTGGTGGTGGTGGGCATCATCACCACGTTTACCATGCTTTATGTGGCTGAAGCCACGCTGCGCACGCAGCAGCACGAGCAGCTCAGCGGCCTGGCCAAGCGTTATGTCGGCAATTTGGGCTCGTGGCTGATGTTTGCCTCGGTTACGGTGAATGCGTTGGGCGCGCTGATTGCCTATATGAGCGGCAGCGGCGATTTGATGCATTCGCTGTTCGGCATCGATAAAAAAATCGGCAGCGTGCTGTTTTTTATTCCGGCTGCGCTGATTTTGTGGCTGGGTTTGAAAGCGCTCGGGCGCAGCGAAAAAATCATTACTTCGCTGATGGTGCTGATGCTGGCGGTATTAATCGGGGCGACGCTGTTGTTTCCCAGCACCGATTTCAGCCATTTGCTCGAGGGCAATTGGGTGTATATGGTGCCGGTGTTTAACTTGGTGGTGTTTATTTATTGCGCCCAATATATTGTGCCGGAAATCGCCCGCGGCCTTTCGCATGCGCCGACCAAGCTGCCGCGCGCCATCATCACCGGCATGTTTTGTACGTTTACCCTGATTGCGCTGGTGCCGCTGTCGGTGATTTCGCTCAACGGGCTGGAAAACATCAGCCAGGTGGCCACTATCAGCTGGGGTAAGGCATTGGGCAGTTGGGCATTTTTTATGGCCAACGGCTTTGCATTGTTTGCCATGCTGACTTCTTATTGGGGCATTGGCGGCAGCTTCCTCACCAATATTGCCGACCGCTTCAAACTGCCGATCGACACCAATCGCAGGGCGCGCGCGCAGGCCGTTGCCGTGGTGGCCTTGCCGCCGCTGGCGCTGGCCTATAGCGGCTTGGTGGGTTTTGTCGATGCGTTGTATTTTGTGGGTGTGTTCAGCGGCGTGGTATTGAGCATCCTGCCTTATCTGATTGTGAAAGGCGCACGAAAAAACGGCAATAAAGCGCCGGAATGGCAATGCCCGGTGTGGATGACCAGCCCGGTGATTTATCTGAGTATTTTCCTGCTGTATAGCGCCAGCGCGGTGTATGCCATATTGGCCAAGCTCAATTTGCTGCCGGCAGGTTGGTGAAGCAGTAAAATAGCTGTAAAAAAAGGCCGTCTGAACATGGGTTTCAGACGGCCTTTATCATGCGGGATTCAGCTTTCTTCCGGCTCGGCGATTTCAAACACCTGACGCAAGTAGGCGAGGAAGGTGTCGTTGTCGGTCATGGTTTTGCCGGGGCTGTCGGA
>CAYVIS010000231.1:0-3191 GCA_964451565.1 uncultured Neisseria sp. | reverse complement strand
GGCAATACTGTTTAGTGGATTAGATTTGAATCCAAACAGCGTTGGCTCGCCTTGCCGTGCTGGGTGTACTGTCTGCGGCTTCCCGCCTTGTCTTGATTCAAATCTAATCCACGATACAACAACAAAAACAAATCTTGAAACGATAACAGGAGCAAACCATGGATATTTTCGACGCATTGACTGAAAACCACCAACTGCAACGCCGCTTGTGCCAAGATTTGCAACAGGCCGAAACCTGGGCAGACAAGAAGAAGGTTTATGAGCCGCTGCGCTTGGAATTGGTGGCGCATGCGGCGGCAGAGGAGCGCCATCTTTACCTGCCGGTGATGAAGTTTGACGACGGCTTGGATTTATCACGCCACGCCATTGCCGAGCATCATCAAATGGACGAACTGATGGCGACGCTGAGCGACGGCCGCATCGGCGAAGCACGCTGGCTGGAAACGGCGGATGAGTTGGTAGACAAGGTGTTGCACCACCTGCACGAAGAAGAAGACCATTTTTTCCACGATGCCCGCAAAATTCTCGACAACGAACAAATCCGGCGCTTGGGCGGCCTGTATGAAACCGAATACGCGCAGTTTAAAGCAGCCGAGCAGGGCGGATAAACGGGCCGCCTGCCTGGTGGCGCATCGCTGCAAAATATAGTGGATTAGATTTGAATCAGGACAAGGCGGGGAGCCGCAGACAGTGCACCTAGTACGGCAAGGCGAGCCAACGCTGTACTGGTTCAAATCTAATCCACTATACAAGGCCGTCTGAACATGGTTTCAGACGGCCTTGGTTTATATCAGCAACAGTTTATCAGCCAGCATCGGGTGCGAAACGGGCAACCAATCCGGCCATGTGTTCGGCTTCGTGTTGCTGCAAGGCGTGCAAACCGTCGATAACGCCTTGGCGGTCGGCGGCGTTTTGGTTTTGGCTGAGTTTGTATTTGCCTTCGATGCTGTCGATGCGGATTTCAAAACAAACGATGGCGCGGCTCATGGCGGCGAGGTAGTCGGCAGGCGCGTCGGCGAGCGACCACGGGCGCGGTTGGGTTTGTTCGTGGGCGGCGGTGAGCGCGGCCAGCATGGCAAATACACGGGCTGGGTCGTCGATGATGTTCAGACGGCCTCGAATATGCACGGCCTGATAATTCCAAGTCGGCACGGCTTTGTGGTGTTGCGTTTTGCCGGGATACCAGTTGGCGCTGATGTAGTGGCCGCTGTGTTGGAACACCGCCAGCCAGTTTTGCTCGGGCAGGGCGGTTTGCCAGATGGGGTTGGCGCGGGCGAAATGGCCGTGCAGGCAGCCGTGGGCGCTGCCGTCGTCGTGCCATTGCAGGGGCAGATGGGCGGCTTCGAGGCCGTGTTCGGTTTGGGCAATCAGCGTGGCCAACGGGTGCTCGGCGATAAAGGCTTGCAGCTCGGCGGGATTGTGTTGGCGGAATTTGGCGGGGGTGTACATTCGGTTTCCTTGCGGTGTCGGTAAGGCCGTCTGAAAGGTGAAACAGCCAATCTTTCAGACAGGCTTTGTTAAGACTGATGCGCCAACACGCTAATCAACTGCTGCAATTCCAACGGCAGCGGTGCGGTCAGCTTCAGTGGCTCATCGGTGAGCGGGTGGTTGAGGTGCAGCTCGGCGGCGTGTAGAAACATGCGTTTGAGGCCGATTTTCTGCAGGCGTTTGTTGGCCTGATAGTCGCCGTAGCGCTCGTCGCCTGCAATCGGGCAGGCTTGCGATTGCAGGTGGACGCGGATTTGGTGGGTGCGGCCGGTTTTGAGCGTGGCTTCAACGTAAGTTAAATCGGAGAGGCCGATTTGGTGCAACACCGGGCCGCTGAAGCGCTGCAATACGCGGAAAATGGTGTGCGCCGATTGGCCTTCCTCGCTCACGCGCACCATTTTTTCGCCTTGTGCGCCGGTGTATTTAAACAACGGCAGCTTCACATGGATTTTGTCTTGCGCGAGCTTGCCGATGCCGAGCGCGAGGTAGATTTTTTTCGGATGGTCGTTGCGGATGGCTTCGTGCAGTTTCACCAGTGCGCTGCGTTTTTTGGCAATCATTAAGAGGCCGCTGGTGTCTTTGTCGAGGCGGTGCACCAGTTCGAGGTAGCGCGCTTCGGGGCGGGCGCGGCGGATTTGTTCAATCACGCCGAAGCTGACGCCGCTGCCGCCGTGCACGGCCACACCGCTGGGTTTGTTGATGACCAACAGCGCATCGTCTTCATAAATAATGTCGAATTCACGCGCGGGGGCGGCTTGCTGGCTTTCAGACGGCCTTTGTTTTTCGGCAATGCGGATGGGCGGAATACGCAGCAAATCGCCGGTGGCAATGCGGTCGGTGGGCTTGCAGCGTTTTTTGTTCAGCCGCACTTCTCCTGCGCGGATGATGCGCTGGATGTGGCTCTTGGGCACGCCTTTGAGGATTTTGATGAGGAAGTTGTCGAGGCGCTGGCCTGCGTCTTCTTCGGCGATGCTTAAATGATTGACCAAGTCTTTGCTAATTGTCGGCATTTTCTCTATAATCCGTTAACTGTTTCAATGAATACGGATGCGCGCTCCGAATAGGCGCGGCCGTCTGAAACAGCGGCAGCCGGATAATCGGGCTGCCATATTGCGAACTGAAATATTTTATATTAAAAACGCACTCATAGGGCTGCGGATAACGAATGCCGCCGCCTTTTAAAGCATTTCCTTTGCCTGCTGCCAAGCCAAGCGGGTAAAGCGGTAGTTAAGTTTGACCTTTTCCGGCAGGCGGTTTGTCAGGGCATCAGACGCTTATGCGCAGCTTCGGGCAATGCGGCCGCCGGACGTAATGATGAAGACGGCTCAGATTTTCAGCGGTGCGCAGTTTAACCGGCGCACGCGCTGCGGTTGCAGTGTTGCAGTGGATGAAAACAAAAGCAGGCGTCGCGGTTGCGGCGGCCTGACGGCCAAACCCCCTACCGATTTGACGGGCGCACCGATGCGCCGCTGTCGGGCGGTGGCGCCGTATGCAGCGCTGTGCCGCGTGTTCTTTATAGCTTCTCGTTCGAATCAAGCCCCACACGCCGTTTCAGACGGCCTGACCATTGGCGGCTTATAAGCGTCGAATACTGATTACATGCCTCGTGAGTGCAATAACGAGGTTGTTTAAATGAAACGTATGTTATTTAATGCCACGCAGGCCGAAGAGCTGCGCGTGGCGATTGTGGATGGCCAAAACCT
>CAYVIS010000230.1:0-3192 GCA_964451565.1 uncultured Neisseria sp. | reverse complement strand
AGGTGACGCTGATTTTATCTTGCGTATAAGCGCGCCAAATGGCTTGGCGGTTATGTGCGGTAAGGCGGGTATTCTTGTGGATGTTCATACAGCATTGTCTTTCAAATACTGTAAACAACGCTAGCTTTTCTTACACATAAGCTGTCGAGCAGCCAATATTGCAGCCCCACCAGCGTTTTGGCATCGGCGATTTCATTATTTTTCAGTGCGGCTTTCACGGCTTCGCGGCTCATCAACACGGTTTCGGTAAACTCGTCTTCATCGGTTTCCAACTCGCTGCCCTCGCGCACGCCTTCGGCCTGATACAGATACATGTTTTCATCGCAAAAGCCGGGTGCGGTATAAAACGTGTGCAGCAGTTTGACGCGCTCGGCGGTGTACGGCGTCTCTTCCGCCAGCTCACGCAAGGCGCACAATGCCGGGTCTTCGCCTGCTTCCAGTTTGCCTGCGGGCAGCTCCAACAGCGGCTTGTCGACCGCATAACGCCATTGGCGCACCAGCACCACTTCGTTTTTTTCCGTCAGCGCCAACACGCAGGCGGCACCGGGATGGCGCACCACCACGCGCTCGCTTTCATGGCCGTTGGGCAGGCGGATGCGGTCGCGGTAGATGTCGATAAACGAATTTTTCACGATTTCTTCGGAATGAAGACAGGTTTCTTGTAAATCCATGAGGGTTTCCTTGTTGCGCTTTCAGACGGCCGTCTGAAAACAAGATTTCTGTTGGACTGATCATGACAGGATGCGCACCATTTTACGCCATCTTGCGCCGATATAGCGGCCCCGTTCAGGCAAACAAATCATCGCGCACTACCGCCGCCGCCACAGCATCAGTGAGCCGCTGCAATTCATCCGTCTGAATCACAAACGGCGGCATCAGGTAAATCAGTTTGCCAAACGGTCGAATCCACACGCCTTGTTCGACAAAAAACGCCTGCAACGCCGCCATATCGACGGCGCGGCAGGTTTCCACCACACCGATAGCGCCGATGATGCGCACGTCGGCCACATTTTCTTCCGCGCGCAACGGCGTTAAGGCCGTCTGAAAATGCGCTTCAATCGCCGCCACCTGCGCCTGCCATTCGTTGCGCTGCACAATCTGCAGATTGGCTTCCGCCACCGCGCAGGCCAGCGGATTGCCCATAAACGTGGGGCCGTGCATAAACACGCCTGCCGCACCACCGCTGACCACTTCGGCCACTTCGCGCGTGGCAATGGCGGCGGAGAGCGTCATCATGCCGCCGGTGAGCGCTTTGCCGATGCACATGATGTCCGGCGCGATATCCGCATGTTCGCAGGCAAACAGCTTGCCGGTGCGGCCGAAACCGGTGGCGATTTCATCTAGAATCAGCAACACGCCGTATTCGTCGCACAAGGCGCGTACGCGGCGCAAATATTCGGGATGATACACGCGCATCCCACCCGCGCCCTGCACAATCGGTTCCAAAATCACCGCCGCAATATCCTGATGATGCTGCGCCAAGGCCGTCTGAAACGCGGCAATGTCGTTTGGCTGCCATTCGCCGTCAAAACGGCTTTGCGGCGCGGCCACGAAAATGTGTTCGGGTAAAAAGCGCTGATAGAGGCTGTGCATGGAATTGACGGGGTCGCACACGCTCATCGCGCCGAAGGTGTCGCCGTGATAACCACGCGCGATGGTGAGGAATTTGCTGCGCGGCGTGCCCTTGGCGTGCCAATATTGCAGCGCCATTTTCAAAGACACTTCCACCGCCACCGAGCCGGAATCGGCCGGAAAAATACATTCGAGCGCCGGCGGCAGCATTTTGCGCAGGCTTTGACACAAACGCACCGCCGGCTCGTGGGTGATGCCGCCGAACATCACATGCGGCATGGCATCGAGCTGCGCTTTGGCGGCGGCCACCAGCTCGGGATGGTTGTAGCCGTGTTGGGCGCACCACCAGCTCGACATGCCGTCTACCAGCTGCCGCCCGTCGGCCAATTCGAGATACACGCCTTCGCTGCGCGCCACGGGATACACGGGCAGCGGCGCGGTCATGGAGGTATAGGGATGCCAAATGTGGCGGCGGTCGAATTCGAGGTCGCGGGTGGTCAGCATAAGAAAAGAAAGGCCGTCTGAAAGGCTTGATTATAGCGCAAGCGGCGTTCAGACGGCCTGTGGCCTTTGCAAAATACATTCTTCTTGAAAATAGCCAATAAACCCGTCATTCCGGCGCAGGCCGGAATCCATTTTCCGCTTGAAGCTGCTTTAAAATCAATAAGCTGAATTTCGCCAGCTGGATTCCGGCCTGCGCCGGAATGACGGAATTGAGTGATTTAGCGATGATTCATATAGTAATTTTGCAAAGGTCTCGGCCTGTGTGTATCTACAGCAAACCCCGTTCCGCAAACGACACTGCCTGCCGCGCGGTAATCACAAAATGGTCGAGCAGGCGCACGTCGACCAAATCGAGCGCGTCGCGCAGGCGGCGGGTAAAGGCAATGTCGGCTTCAGACGGCTCGGGCGTGCCGCCGGGATGATTGTGGGCGAGAATCAGCGCGCTGGCGTGCCTTTCCAGCGCCTGCTTTACCACTTCGCGCACATACACGGTGTTTTCCGCCACCGTGCCGCGCCCCAACTCGCTTTGGCCGATTAACTGGTTGCGCTGGTTGAGAAACAGCGCCAGCGTCACTTCCACTTTTTCATGCCCCAATTGCAGGCGCAGAAAATCGGCCACGGCTTGCGGGCTGCCGAATGCGGTTTGCTCCTGCAATTCCTCGCCCAACACGCGCCTGCCGATTTCGCGCACCACCGCAAACTGGGTGTAGCTCGCCTGCCCCATGCCTTTATGCGCCGACAGGCTTTTCACATCGGCGCTCATCAGCCTGCCCAAGCTGCCGAATTCGCCCAACAAATGCCGCGCCAAATCCACCGCGCTCATGCCACGCGTGCCCACCCGCAACAGAATCGCCAGCAATTCGGCATCGCTCAGCGCCGCCGCGCCCCGTTCAATCAGCTTTTCACGCGGCCGCTCGCCTTCCGGCCATTGTTTGATGCTCATGTTCGCCCCGTTTATAGTGGATTAGATTTGAATCCATACAGCGTTGACCCGCCTTGTCTTGATTCAAAGCTAATCCACTATATTGTTTTAATGAAACTATAATAGCATTGATTTTATCTAAATTAAATAAAAGCCGTCTGAAAGATTTCAGACGGCCTCAGAAATGCAACAAT
>CAYVIS010000229.1:0-3242 GCA_964451565.1 uncultured Neisseria sp. | reverse complement strand
ATTGGAGCGGGTGGCGGGAATCGAACCCGTAACCTTCAGCTTGGGAAGCTGCTGCGCTACCGTTGCGCCACACCCGCGAAGATTTATTCTGCGTCGTCTTCGTCGCCGTAGTATTTTACACCGATTTTAATCGGCGCGCGGCCTTGTGATTTGCGGTGGTGGTTGGAGTCGCGCAGCGAATAGGCGCAGCCGCAGTATTCTTGTTGATAAAAATGCTCGCGCTTGCTGATTTCTATCATGCGTGCGCTGCCGCCGCCTTTGCGCCAGTTGTAATCCCAATACACCAAATCGGGGTATTTTTCGGCAGCGCGCTGGCCGCAGTCGTTGATTTGGTTCATGTTTTTCCAGCGCGAAATGCCGAGGCTGCTGGTGATGACGTGAAAGCCGTGTTCATGTGCATAAAGGGCGGTGCGCTCGAAACGCATGTCGAAACACATGGTGCAGCGGCGGCCGCGCTCGGGATCCATCTCCATGCCTTTGGCACGCTCAAACCAATTGTCGACATCGTAATCGGCGTCGATAAACGGGATATTGTGTTTTTCAGCAAAGGCGATGTTTTCGTTTTTGCGGATTTCGTATTCTTTTTTCGGATGGATATTCGGGTTGTAGAAATAAATGGTGTAGTCGATGCCCGAAGCCAGCATGGCTTCCATCACTTCGCCGGAGCAGGGTGCGCAGCAGGAATGCAGCAGCACTTTTTTGTGGCCGCCGGGCGGCATCAGCTCGGGGCGGACGAAAGGTTTTTTATCTTTGGCGTTGCTCATGGTGTGTTCTTTATGCGTATGACAAAAGCGTTTCAGACGGCCTTTTTCGGATAAAGGCCGTCTGAAAAGTGTTGAGGCATTATTTTAGCAGAACAACGCCTTAGAGTGAAAGCGGCAAATTTGCCATTACGTGCTGCCGCCGCTTATTTCACTTTCGCCAAAATATCGGCAAATGTTTGCACCGTGCGGTCGATGTTTTGCAGTTTGTCGAGGCCGAACAAGCCTAAGCGGAAGGTGGAAAAATCGCTGCGCTCGCCACATTGCAGCGGTACGCCCGAAGCAATCTGCATACCTTGTGCCACAAAGGCTTTGCCGCTTTGGATGTCGGGATTATCGGTGTAGCTCACCACCACGCCGGGTGCTTCGAAACCTGCTGCTGCCACGCTCGGATAGCCTTGTTCGGCCAATAGCGCGCGCATTTTCTGCCCCAGCTCGGTTTGCGCGGCTTTGAGTTTATCGAAACCGATGGCTTCGGCTTCTTTCATCACCTCATCCAACACCAACAGCGCATCAGTGGGCATGGTGGCGTGATAGGCATGGCCGCCGTTTTCAAACGCCTGCATGATGGCCAGCCATTTTTTCAAATCGAGTGCGAAACTGTCGGAATCGGTGGCCTGCACTTTTTGATAAGCTGCTTCGTTGAGCATCACCAAACCGCAGCAGGGCGAGCCGCTCCAGCCTTTTTGCGGCGCGGAAATCAACACATCGATGCCGAGCTTCTGCATATCCAGCCAGATGCAGCCTGAAGCGATGCAGTCAATCACCAGCAAACCGCCGACTGCATGTACGGCATCGGCCAGCGCTTTGATGTAATCGTCGGGCAACATAATGCCGGAAGCGGTTTCCACATGCGGCGCAAACACCACAGCAGGGCGGTATTCGGCGATGGCGGCGGCCACTTCTTCAATCGGTGCGGGCGCAAACGGCGCTTGTTTGTCGTCGCTTTGGCGGGCGGTGAACACGCGCGTGTCGGCGGCAATGCGGCCTTGTTCGAGAATCTGCGTCCAGCGGAAGCTGAAAAAGCCGTTGCGCACAATCAGGCATTTTTCATCACGTGCAAGCTGACGCGCCACCGCTTCCATGCCCGAAGTGCCACTGCCGGGAATCACGGCCGCATATTGCGCGGCATACACTTTTTTCAGCGTGGCGGAAATATCGCGTAAGGCCGTCTGAAACTTTTGCGACATGTGGTTGACCGCGCGGTCGGTATACACCACCGAATATTCCAGCAGGCCGTGTGGGTCGATTTCGGGGCGGGGCAGGGTGCTCATGCAGATTCTCCGTTTGTTGTAATGATGTGTTGTCGGATATTAGCATTAATAAAGGCCGTCTGAAAGCGTTCAGACGGCCTTTCGGGCGATGGTTGCTTGGGATGGCGGTTGGCTGATGCCGGAATGACGGGATGTTGTGTTTCAGACGGCTTAATGCGGCATTTGTTTCAACAGATGGAAGCGGTTTGCATCATAACGGGCATTTGTTCAGACGGCCTTTTTCTCTGCATCATGTTTTATTTCAGATTCAAACGCCGTGCCCAAGTTTTGGCGAATTCGGTCAGCTCGGCCACGCTTTCGGGTTTGAGCATGGGGCGGGCTTGTTTGGCGAGTTGTTTGACTTGAGCAAAGTCGATTTCGCCGGCGCGGTATTGCGCCCAATGGCGGGTAACGTAGTCGCTCATCGCTTGTTGCTGCTCGGCTTGGGTGTGTTTGAGGATGAATTTGAGGGCTTGTTTTTCGATAAGGTTCATGATTCAGGCAAGCGCTTTCAGGACGTTTTTTGATGTTGCGGATTTTGTATTGGGTGAGGAAAAGGCCGTCTGAAAGATAAGTATTCAGACGGCCTTGATGATTTAAACGATTCAGGCTACTTGGGTTTGGTGCTCGTCGCCTTGGCGGGCGCGGATTTCGCCGAGGCGGTAGACGGTTTCGCCTTGTTCGGCCAAAAATGCCTGCACGGCGTCGGCGTCTTCTTTGGCGATAATCACCACCATGCCGATGCCGCAGTTGAAGGTGCGGTACATTTCTTGCGCGTCAACATTGCCGGCTTGTTGCAGCCATTGAAACAGCTTGGGCAATTCCCATGCTTGGGCATCGATTTGGGCAACGGTGTTGTCGGGCAATACGCGCGGCACGTTTTCGGTGATGCCGCCGCCGGTGATGTGCGCCATGCCTTTGATGGTGAATTGTTTCAGCGCGGCCAGAATCGGTTTCACATACAGGCGGGTGGGGGCGATGATGGCTTGGCGCAGGGTGTTGCCGCCATCGAATTCGGCATCCAAATCGGGTTGGTCGCGCTCGATGATTTTGCGCACCAGCGAATAGCCGTTGGAATGTGCACCGTTGGAGGCCAAGCCCAACACCACATCGCCGGCCACGATGCTGCGGCCGTTGATAACTTGGTCTTTTTCAACCACGCCGACAGCGAAGCCGGCCAAATCGTATTCGCCTTCGGGATACATGCCGGGCATTTCGGCGGTTTCGC
>CAYVIS010000228.1:0-3281 GCA_964451565.1 uncultured Neisseria sp. | reverse complement strand
GCAAAATCCGCCAGCCGCGAGCGTTCGCCCTGTTGCAGGGTGATGTGGCCGAAGTGCGCCCAGCCTTGGAAACGGTCGACCACATAGGCCAAGCCGCTGCTGCCTTCGGTGAGGTAGGGCGTGTCGATTTGGGCGAGGTTGCCGAGGCAGACCACTTTGGTGCCGTTGCCGGCGCGGGTGATGAGGGTTTTCATCTGCTTGGGCGTGAGGTTTTGCGCTTCATCGACGATGAGGAATTTGTTTTGAAACGTGCGTCCGCGCATGAAGTTGAGCGATTTCACTTTCACGCGTGCGCGGATGAGGTCGGCGGTGGCTTTTTTCGCCCATGTGCCGAATTCGGGGTCGGCGTCGCTGCTGCCGCTCACGCCGGTGAGCACTTCGAGGTTGTCTTCGAGCGCGCCCATCCACGGGTTCATTTTTTCTTCTTCGCTGCCGGGCAGAAAGCCGATGTCTTCGCCCACGGGCACGGTGATGCGGGTCATGATGATTTCGTTGTAGCGCTTGTGGTCGAGCGTTTGGTTGAGCGCGGCGGCGAGCGTGAGCAGGGTTTTGCCGGTGCCCGCCTGGCCGAGCAGCGTCACCAAATCAATATCGGGATCCATCAATAAATTCAGCGCGTAATTCTGCCCCCAGTTGCGGGCGCTGATGCCGAACACATTGTGGCGGATGTTGCTGTAGTCTTTCACCGTTTGCAGGGTGGCGCGGCGGCCTTGCTGCGCAATCACGCGCACTTGCAGGGTTTGGCTTTCGTTGCGGTCGATAAGCAATTCGTTGAGGCGCAGGTTTTCGGCATCGGGGCCTTCCACTTCGTAAAACACGCTGCCCGCTTCCTGCCACGAATTGAGGTGGGTGCCGTTGTTCGCCCAAAAATCAGGGGCGAGCTCGCGGTAGCCGCTGTATAAAATATCGCTGTCTTCCAACACTTTATCGTTGGTGTAGTCTTCTGCATTGAGGCCGAGCGCGCGCGCTTTGATGCGGATGTTGATGTCTTTCGACACCAGCGCCACATAATCGTAATCGCTGATTTTGTCGGACAAAGCCTTCACGATGGCGAGAATCTGGTTGTCGCCTTTGCCGGTGGGCAGGCCGCTGGGCAGCGGCGCTTCTTCGATGTGGGTTTGCAGAATCAGCTTGCCCTGCGCCTCGCTGCGGCCGGTGCAGGCGAGCGGAATGCCGGTGCGCAACAGGTGCGGGTCGGCGTTAATCAGCTCATCGAGGAAACGGCTGGTTTGGCGCGCATTGCGGGCAACGTCGGACATGCCTTTTTTGTGCGCGTCCATCTCTTCGAGGGTGATGATGGGGATGTAGAGGTCGTGTTCCTTGAATTTAAACAGACTGGCGGGATCGTGCAGCAGCACATTGGTGTCGAGAATAAACAGCTTGCGGCCTGAGCCTTCGAGATTGGGGGACATGGCGGCGCTTTCGGTGAGGTTGTGGAAAACGGGGCGCAGGTAATACACGGCGAACCCTGTTTACAGTGTGGCTGCTTTGTTTGACAAACAGATGACTGTAATGATTCCGTAAAAGCAAGCGGCTGTAATAAAAGGTAATTTTTAAAATCGGGTAAAAGCGGCGGGCAAGAACGCCCTGCGGCACATCGGCATATTGTTTCGAGGTTAATATCAGCGTAAAGTAGCAGAAAATTTCACACAAACCCCACCGAACATGGCCAAAAAATTCCCCATCCACCCGAAAAACCCCGAACGCATCTGCTGGGGCTGCGACAAATATTGTTCCGCCGCCGATTTGCAGTGCGGCAACGGCTGCGAACGCATCCAGCACCCGATTGAGATGGACGGCGCGGAATGGTATAAACACGGCGACTGGAGCAATTTGTTGAGCGACGCGCAGCAAATCGAGCTGGGGATTAAAGCAGCGCCGGTGATAGAAATTAAAGCGGAAAAACCGGCCAAACCGCATATCAGATTGCCGTTGAAAGCGAAAGCGGTTTGAATGAATTTAAAGGCCGTCTGAAGCGTTGCAGCTTTCAGACGGCCTTGCGTTATCACCCTATTCCAAAAACTGCCGAAACGTCAAACTGATGCGCGGCTCGTGCACGCGGGTGGTTTTCATCACCGCGTGCAGCCAATGCTGCTGCGTTTCGCCGCGCATCACAATCAATTGCCCGTGGTGCAGCATCAGCTCGTATTTGTCGCTGCTGCGTTTGTGTTTGAAAGCGAATTTACGTGCGGCGCCGAGGCTGAGTGAAGCGATAACGGTGCGGCGGCCGAGCGCAGACTCGTCGTCGCTGTGCCAACCCATGCCCTCGCTGCCGTTTTGATACAGATTGAGCAGGCAGGAATTGAACACCGCGCCGCAATGCGCTTCCACGCGGCTTTTCAGCGCCATCAGCGTGGCCTGCTGCTGCCACGGCATCGCGCGGCGGGGAATGCCGGAATAGGTGTAGGCAAATTCGCGCGCGCCATACCAAGCGGTTTGGCGCGCGGTTACGATGTGGCGTCCGTAAATCAACGCTTCATCAGGCCGCCACGGAATATAGTGCAGCAGCGCGGCAAAAGCGGCATCGGCTTCAGCAGCGCTTAAAATCAGGCCGTAATCGTTGACCTCGCCGTCGCCGGGCAGCAGATTGTCTTCAGGCCGTCTGAACGCGTCAAACAAATCCATTTCAGACGGCCTTTTGCCTGATGCGCGCGCACTCGGCGGCGTAAGTATCGCCCCAGTCATACATCGCCTGCACCACCGGCAGCAGCGTGCGGCCAAACTCGGTGAGCGAATATTCCACCCGCGGCGGCTGCTCGCCATAATCCTTGCGCCACACAATCCCCGCCGCTTCCAATTCGCGCAACTGCAGCGTCAGCATCCGCTGGCTGGCCTCGGGCAGCAGGCGGCGCAGCGCGTTGAAACGCTGCGTCTGCTGCATCAGGTGGTAAACGATGGCGGGCTTCCATTTGCCGCCGATGATGTCGAGCGTGGTGTTGACGGGGGAACAGGAGTTGGCGGGCACGGCAGTATCCCAATCGGTATGAAAACAGGATGATATAGTGAATTAAGTTTGAACCCATACAGCGTTGGCCCGCCTTGCCGTACTAGATGTACTGTCTGCGGCTCACCTCAAAGAGAACGATTTACTAAGGTGCTGAAGCACCAAGTAAATCAGTCCCGCCTTGTCTTGATTCAAATCTGATTCACTATAATACCAGCGTTGCGGCGCACCGGCCGAAATTTTGTTCGAACGGCTCAAACGGCAATCTGCAGGCTACATCAAGCGGTGGATGGCGATATAGAGCAAAAAGCGGTCGTCGGTGTGGGCGATATTCAGG
>CAYVIS010000227.1:0-3313 GCA_964451565.1 uncultured Neisseria sp. | reverse complement strand
GATTGATGTCGCCGTCGAGCGCGTCAAACAGGCGGCCTTCGGCATTTTGGATATCCTGAATACGGGCGCGACCGCCGTTAACTTTGCGTTTGGCATAAATGGAATCAAACGCCACACGCAGCGTTTCGCCACGATAATCGGCATTGAGTGCAAATTCTTTATTGTCTTCAGAATAGCCTTGGCGCGGGGTGTCGCCGTGGCGCAGTTTGCCGTTCACGCGCACGCCCCATTCTTTGTTTTCGCCAAAGCGCTGGCCCAAATCAAACGTCCCCTGCGCGCGGCTGTCGCTGAAATAGCCGACGCCGATTTTGCGGTTGCCCTCATCCGACGCTTTTTTGGTTTCGATATTCACCGCGCCGGATACTGCACCTTCCGGATCCATGCCGGTTACCGCCGTGCTGGCACCTTTAATCAATTGGGCGGAAGCCACTTGTACGCTGGAAGTGCCCTGTGTGCCGTACATGCCTGCCAAACCGTTGACGCTGAACTGGCGTGCATCCAATTGGTGGCCGCGGAAATACAGGCCGGTAAGGGTGTTGGTTTCGCCGCCGAACGACCACGTCGACGCATCATTTTTTGCCACTACATCCACCAGCGTGCGCGCTTCGGTGTTGTTAATCACTTTTTCATCGTAGTTCACCACCGTAATCGGCGCGGTAAAGGCGTTGGCACGGCCGAGCAAACCCAGATTCACGCGGTCGCGCAAGTCGCCATCGCTGGCGATGGAATAAGATTTGGCGGCGCTGCTGCGGCGGCTGTCGGCGCGCACTTCTACCTGCTCCAGGTTGGTCTGCGTGGCGGCTTCATCCGCGGCGTGGGCAAATGCCGCCGCCACCAGCATCGGCAGCAGCGCTAATTTATGTTTGTTTGTCATCGCGTAAAACTTTCTTCTAAGAAACAAGGAATAATCAACTGCAAAACCAAATGAGAATTATGTTTAATCGTGCCAATCATATCATTTTTCCAACAACACCTTGCAATTATTTACACGGTCTTGCTATCTGCTGTACGCCGCCTGCAACAACTGTTTTCAACACAAACACGCCCGCTTCCCCGCTTTTTACCCGACACATACACTTAAAACGGTTTCCCTGCTGAATAATTCTGTTTATCATTACGGGCTAGTCGGATGCAGCCGCCGAATAATGGCGTTTGCCATTTTGTGGCGCAACCTCGGTTTTCGGCGGCGAATCATCGCTTTATGCGCGCTCTATCTATCCAGTTGGCAAAGGCCGTCTGAAACCGTTTCAGACGGCCTCAAGAAATCTTCCCTATGCAAAAATGGCAAATCGAGCTGGCGGCCACACCTTTATGGCTGCTGCAAACTTTCTGCGGCGTGTTGCTGGCGCTGCTGCTGACGGTGTTTCTGTTCAGCAAAACCCGCTTCGGCAAACAGTTTTGGCAGATTCTCAAGCCCTGCCTCAGCAAAAAAAGCGCCGTTAAAGCGGCGCTGGTGGTGGCGGTGATGATTGTGCTGCTGCTCACCGAAATCCGCCTGTTTGTGCTCAACACCTTTCTCTACAACAGCGCCTACAGCGCCCTGCAAGACAAGCTGGCGGCGGTGTTTTGGACGGCGGTGTTTATCAATGCGGCGGTGATGCTGATTCGCGCGGTCAACGGCATTTTCAACGATTTTCTCGATCAGGCGCTGGCGATTAAATGGTCGGAAACGCTCAATGCGGTGCTCACCCGCCGCTGGCTCGCCGACAAAAACTATTACCGCCTGCAAATGCTGCGCCACGCGCCCGACAATATCGACCAGCGTATCCAGCAAGACGCGCAGGATTTCATTGTTTCGACCATCGAATTTGCACGCGGTATGCTCAATTCGATTATTTCCACCATCGAATTTACCATTGTGTTGTGGGGCTTGGCGGGGGTGTTGCCGGTGTTCGGCATCGAAATTCCGCGCGGTATCGTGTTTTTTGTCTACATCGCCATCCTGCTCGCCACCGCCATCGCCATGTGGATCGGCCGCCCGCTCATCCGCTCGCATTACGACAATGAAAAGCTCAACGGCAACTACCGCTACTCCTTAATCCGCGTGCGCGACCATGCCGAGAGCGTGGCGTTTTACAACGGCGAATGGCGCGAACGGCAGCAGCTTTCCAGCCGCTTCGCCGCCATCATCCGCAACCGCTGGCGCATCGCCCGTCAAAGCGTGACCCTCAACGGCTTCAACGATATTTTTTCGCAAATCATGCAGTTGCTGCCGCTGATGCTGCAGGCGCCGCGCTTTTTTGCGGGGCAGATTAAAATCGGCGATATGCAGCAGACCGTGCAATCGTTTGCGCGGCTGCAAAAAGCGATGTCGTTTTTCCGCAATTTTTACGAACAGTTCACCGCCTACCGCGCGCGATTGGAGCGTTTGAGCGGCTTTCTCAGCAGCCTTGAAGCGCCGCCGCACGAGATACAGCCGCAAGTCGAAGAAGTTTCAGACGGCCTCATCTTGCAAAACGTGGCGCTCTACCGCAACGACGGCGACATCTTGCTCGACCACATCAACCTCAATGTGGCGCGCGGCGATTCGCTGCTGATACAAGGCCCCAGCGGCTGCGGCAAAACTTCGCTGCTGCGCGCGCTGGCGGGTTTGTGGCCGTTTGGCAGCAGCGGCCTGATTCAGCGCCCCGCGCACGAGCGGATTTTATTTGTGCCGCAACGCCCCTACACCCCGCAGGGCAGCCTGCGCGAGGCGGTGTGTTATCCCGATATTGATGCCCACCACGCCGAATTAAACGGCGCCCTGCTCGACTGCCGCCTCGGCCACCTGATTGATCAACTCGATCAACACGACGACTGGCAACACCGCCTGTCGCCGGGCGAACTGCAACGCATCGCTTTTGTGCGCATTTTGCTGGCCAAGCCGCAAGTGGTGCTGCTCGATGAATCCACCTCCGCGCTGGACGAGCCGACCGAAACCGCGCTTTATCAATTGGTGAAAACCCGTCTGCCCGACAGCATTGTGGTCAGCATCGGCCACCGAAATACGCTGAACGCTTTCCACAACCGCTGCCTGCAAGTCGGCGCCGCGGCCTGCTCCTGAGCGGCAACGCCAAAGGCCGTCTGAATGTTTTTGTTAAACGTTTCAGACGGCCTTTTGTCTGCAAAATACCCAAAGTGCCAAAATTACGGTAATATTCAAACAAACCTTTCCGCCGCTTTCAGACGGCCTTTACTGCCAAGGATATCCACAAATGTTCAAACGACCCGAAGAATTCATTATGGCCATCTTGGCCGCATTATGGGTGGTGCTCACATATTTTCTCGCCGACTACCTCGGCGCACCTACCCACACCACGCTGCTGATTACCGC
>CAYVIS010000226.1:0-3315 GCA_964451565.1 uncultured Neisseria sp. | reverse complement strand
TAATTTACTATAAGTTTAATCAAAAGGCCGTCTGAATGCGTTCAGACGGCCTCTTGATTGGCTTTTAGAGGCAAAAAAGCTTGCCTCAAAATTCTGTATGGATATCCAAAGCCACCCGCAACACATGCAGCCAAGCATCGGCGGCCAACACATCGGCGGTTGCGGCGTGCGCTTGGCAGTCGGCAATGATTTGGCGGCGTTCGCGCTCGGGCAGCTGTGCGGCGCTGTGCAACGCCTGTTGCAGCGTTTGCCACGCGGTTTGCGGAATGGGTTTTGAGGCCGTCTGAAACGATGGCGGCAAGGCCAAAAGGCCGAAAGCGGCGATTTGGGCGGCGGCGTTGTCGCGCCCGTCTACCGCACCGCCGCAAGCGCCGTAAGCATCCAACAGCAGCCAAGCGCAGCCCTGCATCAGCGAGGGCGCGGCATTGGCGGCAAACAGCGTCTGCGCCTGTGCGCACAAATCGGGCAAAGCCTGCTCGGCGGCGGCATGCGGCAACAGTGTTTCCACCACATCGGCATAATAAGCGGCTGGCAGGCGCTGTTGCTGCAAACGCGCCAGCGTTTCTTCGCGCACGGGGTTGCGTTGCGTCCATTGCCGCACCTGTTCGGCGGGAATGCCCTCCGCACCGCCCAACATCACCCCCAACAGCAAAGGCACGCGCTCATTATCGGCGGCGGCAGAACGCCACGCACGCGGGGCCTGCCGCTGCCATGCTTCGCTGCAGGCGGCACGGTCGGGGCGGAAGCGTTCGATGTGTCGGCGCATGGCATCGCTGCGTTGTGCCGCTTCATGTTCGGCAGCTTCTGCTTCGGCATCGCGCCAGTCGGCTTCACTGCGACCCGCGGCAAGGGCGAACCAGTTGCCGCTGTCAAACAGCTTCAGGCTTTCGGCCTGCTCGATTTCTGCTGCCCACTCACGGGCGCGGAACGGGTTGAGGCGGCGGATGCGCGCCAGCGTGGCCGGATGGGTGGCGGCCAGTTTGTCGAAAATATCCGGCTCGCGCACGCTGCCGAACATAAAATGCGCGTATTCCGGCGCGTGCCACGAGCGCAGGCGGTGCAGCGGCGCCACGGCAGTTTTGCGCAGCGCCCCCACCATGCCGTCGCTTTGGCGGGTGAATTGCACCGCCGAGGCATCGGCCAGATATTCGCGCTGGCGGCAGATGGCGGCCTGTATCCAACCGGCAAACAGGCTGCCGAGGCTGCCGACCAGCATCAACATGCCGCCAACAAGCAGATACGGGGCAAAGAGCAGGCAGCCTGCCGCCGTGCTGACCACATTGTTGCCGCGGCCCTCATCATTATCGGATGTTTTCAACCGGTCATCGCGGTCGCCAAACTCGCCGGCCATCAGATTGCGCCCGAACCAAGTAATCAGCTGCAAGCCGAACAGCAGGCCGGTGAGGCGCATATTCAGGCGCATATCGCCGTTGGCAATGTGGCTGAACTCGTGTGCCACCACCGCCTGCAATTCGGCGCGGTCGAGCTGTTGCAGCGCACCGCGGGTGATACCGATAACGGCGTTGTCCGCCGCCGTGCCCGCCGCAAAGGCATTGATGCTGCCGTCGGGCAGCAGATAGATTTTCGGCACCGGCAACTGCGCCGCCAGCGCCATTTCTTCCACCACGTTCACCAGCCGCCGCTGTGCACCGACGGCATCGCGGCTGCGCAGCCGTTCGCCGCCGAGCGCTTCGGCCACACCCGCGCCGCCGCCTGCGGCCAACTGGCGCGAACGGTACACACTCGCGCCGACCATCAGCGCCGTCCACGCCAGCGCGGTGTAAACGTATTTGTCGGTATTGTCGGTGCGGCTTGGAAACAGCCAGCCGCACACCCACGTCAGCGCTGCCACGGTGAGCAGCATCGCCGCCGCATACAGCAGCAACAGCCGCCAAGTCTGCCGCCGCGCCTGATTTTGCGCTTCAAAAAACCGCATCGCCGCCACCGTTTACAAACGCACGCGCGGCGCGGCTTGGATGTCGGCGGAATCGGCAAACTTCAGCAGCGCGGCATCTTTTTTATGGCCGAAAAAGTCGGCCAACATATTGGCGGGAAACTGCTGGCGCGTGGTGTTGTAGTGCATCACCGCATCGTTGTAGGCCTGCCGCGCAAAAGCCACGCGGTTTTCGGTGCTGTCGAGCGCTTCATGAAGCTGCAACACCGATTCCTGCCCTTTCAATTCGGGATAGGCTTCAATCGCCACATTCAAGCCCTGCAATGCGCGGTTGAGCGCGTTTTCGCTCGCGGCCAGCTCCGCCACCGCCGCCGCATCGGGCTGCCGCGCCGCCCGCTGCAAAGCCGTTTCGGCACGGCTGCGTGCGGCGGTAACCGCTTCCAGCGTTTCGCGCTCGTGTTGCAGATAAGCGCGCACCGTTTCGACCAAGTTCGGCACCAAATCATGCCGCCGCTTGAGCTGCACTTCGATTTGGGCAAACGCATTGCGGTAGCGGTTTTGCAGCGCCACCAATTGGTTATACAGCCACGCCGGCCACACCACCAGCACAGCCAATAAAAATAAAGTGAACAGCCAACCCATGTTTTCTCCCTTGTTTGTTGTTTATCGGTTTCAGACGGCCTGAGACCTTTGAAAATTACTATTTGAATCATCGCCAAATCACTCAACTCCATCATTCCGGCGCAGGCCGGAATCCATTTTCCCGCTTGAAGCCGCTTTAAAATCAACAAGCTGAATTTCGGCAGCTGGATTCCGGCCTGCACCGGAATGACGGAGTTATTGGCTATTTTCAAGAAAAAATGTATTTTGCAAAGACCTCGGCCTCTCTATTATAACGGTATTTATGTTAAAAAAAGCCGTCTGAAACAATGATGGCAGATACGCTATAATACAGGCCGTCCGAACCCCATTTCCGAAAGCGCCCGCATGAAACGCATCGCCGCCCTGCCCGATCATCTTGTCAACCAAATCGCCGCCGGCGAAGTGGTGGAGCGCCCCGCCAATGCGCTGAAAGAAATCGTTGAAAACAGCATCGACGCAGGCGCAACCGACATCAACGTCGAGCTGGCAGGCGGCGGCATCAAGCTCATCCGCGTCACCGACAACGGCAGCGGCATCCACGCCGACGACATCGCTTTGGCGCTTTCCCGCCATGCCACCAGCAAAATCGCCAGCCTCAATGATTTGGAACACGTCGCCAGCATGGGCTTTCGCGGTGAAGGCTTGGCCAGTATCGCTTCCGTGTCGCGGCTCACCCTCACCAGCCGCCGCGCCGGCAGCAGCCACGGCCAACGCATCAGCGCCGTGGACGGCAAGCTCAACCCCGGCGGCGCGGCGGCGCATCCGGTCGGCACCACCGT
>CAYVIS010000225.1:0-3317 GCA_964451565.1 uncultured Neisseria sp. | reverse complement strand
GGGTTGGAGGGGGTGTCCAACTTTTTGGGTACAGTTCAGCATTCAGACGGCCTTTACTGTATTTGTATGGCGGCAAATAAGTTGAGGCTTTTGCAGAATACACTTTCACTTTGACGGCTGCGCCTGCCTGCCGAACAACTGTGCAGCAACACTTCAAACCAAGCTTCTGCGGCAAGCACGACAGGCATCGGGTTTGGCTATATAGTGGATTAGATTTGAATCAGGACAAGTCGGGGAGCCGCAGACAGTACACCTAGTACGGCAAGGCGAGCCAACGCTGTACTGGTTCAAATCTAATACACTATAATTATCTGCTTCATGATTTATCCTCAGCAACAACAAGGCCGTCTGAAAGCTTTCAGACGGCCTTTGATTCTAGAAAACTCAGCTGCGGTCGAGCTTGTCCATCCGCGCCTGCAGGCGGGCGATGTCGTCGCGCAGCTTTTCCACTTCCTGCGTCCAAGCGTCGAATTCGGCGCGGCTGATGACCGGGGCATCCGGCTCGCGGGCGTAATCGCCCAGCTGCCCCATCAAGCTTTGACCGATTTGCTTCAGCGTATCGGTCACTTGCGACACGCGGCTGCCGAGGCTGCCTGCCACGGCGTCGCCGAAGAGGCGGCTGATATCGTCGTTGGCATAATAGCGCAGGCTGCCGAACAGCGGCAGCAAGGCCAGCGCCATCGCAGCATCGCCGCCCAACGCCACATCGCCCACGCCGGGGCGCTGGCCTTGCAGCACTTTTTGCAGGGCGGAATGGTGGAAACTGATTTCGGTGTCGGCTTCGCGTCCGTCCGCTTCATCGAGAAAACCTTCGGCATTGATGCGGCCTTGGATACGCATTCCGGCGGCGTTGATGCGCACCACGATGCCGTTGTAGCCAGCCAGCGCGGCTTGGGTTTCGGGGTTTTGCTGAATCAGGTGGTTGATGATGGGCAATGCAATCATAATGGCTCCCGGCCGCGTTCAGACGGCCTCGGTGTCGCGATAAATTGGCACCATCTTAACGCAATTGATGGTGCAGCGTATTGTTTTTACAGAGGTTTCAAAAAACCTTAAAATCATCGAAAGCGGTGGATACGGTTTTGCCGCCGCTGTTGTCGTTCATATCGAACACCGCTTCAGGCAGGCCGAGTTTGGCAGCTTCGGCGCGGTAGAATTCGTGTTTGGGCGGATGCTGCGGCTCAACGATATTGCGGATGCGGACGCCTGCGGGCGTGGCGGCGGCACGGTAAAGGGCGGCAACGGCCAGATCTTGGTGCAGCACGTTCACCGGGCGGTGTGCACCGCCGATATTGCTGCGTTTGAGCAGGCTGGCAAGCGGATGGCGTTCGGCGGAATAAAGGCCGCCCAGCCGCAGAATATCGACATTGGCCACGCCGCTTTCGAGCAAGATGGTTTCTGCTGCTAACATGCATTGGGCGCTGCGGCTTTGCGGCTGCGGTTTACTGTATTCGTTGCAATCTCGCGCAGCATCGCCATACACGCCGATGCTACTGCCGAACACCAGATGCTCCACACCGAAACGCCGCGCCAGCGCCACCCACTCCCGCATCATATTTGTATAATCTTCAACGGCGGAAGGCGGCAATAAGGCAATCCATACGGCTTTATCCGCCCAATGCTGCTGCCAGAAGGCCGTCTGAAACACTTGCGGTTGATTCAAATCGGCGCAATCAAGCCGGATGGGCAGATTGATGTCGTCGGAAGTCAGGCGGCGTTTGAGTGCGGCAACTTCGGCGCCTTGCTCGTGCAGCTTTTGCGCCAACGGTCTGCCCAGATAGCCTAAGCCCAAAATGGCAGCGTCAGGCGCTTTCATGGCTGCGCTCTGCTGTCTGCCAACTCGGCTCCACCCATTTTTGCGCATCGACAAAGCGGTAATCCGCCATTTTTTTCAACACTTCTTCGGCATTATCGGCCACGCACAGCAGATTCATGTTTGCCTGCGGCATAAAGCCTGCCGTAGCGGTTTGCTGCATCATATTCAGCAGCGCATCAAAAAAACCACCGATATTCAAAATGCCGATGGGTTTGTCGTGCAGACGCAGTTGCGCTTGCGAGAGCACTTCAAACAATTCTTCATAAGTGCCCAAACCGCCAGGCATGGCGACGAAGCCGTCGGCCAACTCAATCATTTTGTTTTTGCGCGTGGTCATGTCGGGGGTTTCGATTAATTCGGTGAGGCCGGTGTGCGCCACTTCTTTTTCGCGCAGAAACGTGGGAATCACACCAATCACTTCGCCGCCTGCTGCCAGCGCCGCATCGGCCACGGTACCCATCAGGCCGATTTTACCGCCGCCGTAAACCAGGCAACCACAGCGGCGGGCGATGGCCTGCCCCATTTCACGGGCCGCTTCGTAATAGTCGGGCGTGTTGCCCAGATTGGAGCCACAATAAACAACGATATTTTTCATAAATACTCTGAATTTGTTATTTTTTTGGATGTAAAGATAAAAAGGCCGTCTGAAAGCACTTGGCAAACCTTATAAAACCGCCTGCGGGTAAGCGCCGATGATTTTCACAAAAGAAGCACGTTCGTTTAATTCGGCCAGCGCGGTCTGTACTTTGGCCTCTTCTTCATGGCCTTCGATGTCGATAAAAAACAGGTAGTCCCACAAGCCCGAACGGCTCGGGCGGCTCTCGAATTTGGTCATCGAAATGCCCAGCTCGGTAAACGGCTTGAGCAGCGAATTCACCGCACCGGCTTTATTGGGCGTGGAAACCACCAGCGAGGTTTTGTCGCGGCCGGTCGGCGTGGTGGCCTGATGGCCGAGCACCAGAAAACGGGTGGTGTTATTCGGCTCGTCTTCGATATTGTCGGCCACTTTGGTGAGGCGGTAGATTTCGGCGGCAGTCTGCCCGGCAATCGCGGCCACCGAGGTATCGTCGGATTCGGCGGCCATGCGTGCGGCCTCTGCATTACTCGACACGGAAATGCGCACGGCTTCGGACAGATGGCGGTTGAGCCATTCGTTGCATTGCGCCAGCGCCTGCGCGTGGGCATACACTTTGCTGATGCCGGCTAAATCGGTTTGGCTCTTGCGCAACAGATGATGATGGATGCGCAACACCACTTCGCCACAGGCTTTCAGCGGCGAGGTCGACAGCAAATCCAGCGTGCGCCCTACCGAGCCTTCGGTGGAATTTTCTACCGGCGCGACTACGTAATCGGCTTGGCGCGCTTCAACCAAGCGGAAACCTTCGTCTACCGTGGTGCAGGCCTGCGTATGCGCGGCGTGGCCGAAATGTTTGATGGCGGCCTGTTGGGTAAAGGTGCCGGCGGGGCCGAGATAGGCGATGGTGAGCGGGCGCTCCACCGC
>CAYVIS010000224.1:0-3336 GCA_964451565.1 uncultured Neisseria sp. | reverse complement strand
CTGTGTATAATGTCGGATTGTGTTAAAGCGTATGTAAAGACGACGACCACCCGTTTGGCAGCCATTAAATAAATGTGAAAATTGCGCCCTGCCCTAAGCCGGAAAAGCAATTAAATTCAGCGAAATAGATAAAATTCTGTCTGTTTACACATCTTAATCGGCCGAACCCGGGGCTTGTTTCACACTCAATAATATCTATACTGAACACCAATCCGGCGCAGCATAAACGCCGACACCACGAAAGGACGGAAATACCGTATGAAACAACACACTCTACTGAAAACCATCGCCGCGCTGGGTTTGAGCGCCGGTATCGGCCTTGCCCAAGCAGGTGCGATTGATTCGCTCAAAAAATTCAACAGCGACACCGACGGCCTCAGCGGCAGCTTCAGCCAAACCGTGAAAAGCAAAAAGAAAACCCAAACCACCAACGGCTCCTTCCAAATCCTGCGCCCGGGTCTGTTTAAATGGGAATACACCCGCCCCTACAAACAAACCATCGTCGGCGACGGCAAAACCATCTGGCTTTATGATGTCGACTTGGCGCAAGTGACCAAATCGTCGCAAGACCAAACCATCGGCGACAGCCCCGCAGCCATCCTTTCCAACAAAACCGCGCTGGAAAGCAGCTATTCGCTGAAAGAAGACGGCTCGGCAGGCGGCATTGATTACGTGTTGGCCAGCCCCAAGAAAAACAACGCAGGCTACCAATATATCCGCATCGGCTTTAAAGGCGACGCGCTGGCGGCCATGCAGCTGAAAGACAGCTTCGGCAATGAAACCACCATCAGCTTCAGCAACCTGAACATGAAGCCGAACCTTTCCCGCAGCACATTTAAATTCACACCGCCCAAAGGGGTGGATGTATTGAGCAACTGATTGGTTTGAAACAATAAAAGGCCGTCTGAAAGCTTTCAGACGGCCTTTTTATATAACCGGATACATCACATAAAATTCAACACCGGCCAGCCTTTTTCGGTGGCTTCTTTAAGCAATTCGTCATCCGGATTCACCGCCACGGGGTCGGATACGATACGCAGCAGCGGCAAATCGTTTTTCGAATCGCTGTAAAAATAGGTTTTGCCATAGCCGGCGATGCTTTCACCGCGCGCTTGCAGCCATTCGTTGAGGCGGGTGATTTTGCCCTCTTTCAAACTCGGCGTGCCGATGTAGCCGCCGGTGTAGCGGCCGTCGGCACCAATTTCGAGCTGCGTGCCGATGATGTTTTCAATGCCGAACAAATGGCAAATCGGCGTGATGATGAATTCGTTGGTCGAGGAAATCACCAGTAATTCGTCGCCTGCATCGCGGTGGCTCTGCACCAGCATTTTCGCCATCGGGCTGATGTGCGGCAGAATGAATTCTTGCGTGAACTCGCGGTGCATATCGGCCAATTCTTCCATGCTGAAGCGGGTCAGCGGCGCCAGTTGGAATTGCAGGAATTCGTCGATATCGAGGCAGCCGTTGAGATAATCTTGGTAAAACTTGTCGTTTTTAGTGCGCACGAAATCGGCATCGACCACGCCTTTTTTCATCAGGTATTGCGGCCAGGTGTTGTCGGAATCGGTGTTGATGAGGGTGTTGTCGAGATCGAAAATGGCGAGGTTTCTCATGCGGTTTCCTGTTGTTTTAAAAGCTGGCGCAGCAAGGGCAGCGTGATGCGTTTGCCCATCATCACGGCATAGTTGTCGAGGGTGTCGAGCATCTGCATCAGGCTGTCCATATCGCGGCGCCAATGGTTGAGCAGATAAGCGAAGATTTCCGGCTCGATGGTGAGCTGGCGCGCGGCGGCCATGCTCACCAGCGCGTCGATTTTTTCCTGATCGCTCAGCGGTTTGACGTCGTAAATCAAGCAATAACCCATGCGCGTGCGCAAGTCTTCGCGAATCACCAGCTGCTGCGGCGGCACATCGGCGGAAAGCAGCAGAAAGCCGTTGCCGCTGTTGCGGAATTGGTTGAACACGGCAAACAGCAGCGCCTGCTCGTCGTCGCTGAGTTTGTCTACCTGATCGACGGCCAGATAATCGGCTTCGAAAGCTTTGTCGGTGAGCGGCGAACGGGCGGCGTCGACATAAGCGGCGTTATACCCGGCCTGCAGCGCCTGCGCCACCCATGCCTGCAATAAGTGGCTTTTGCCCGAGCCTTCCTGCCCCCACACGTAAATAAACTGGCCGTGCTGCTGTTGCAACACGTGCAGCAATTCGGCGTTGGCCGTACCGAGGAATTTGTCGAATCCGGGATAGGCGTGGGCGGCAAAATCAAAAATAAGCTGGTTCACAGAAATCTTTCCGCAGGCGTCAAGGCGGTTAATTGTACGTTGTTTTCACGCGCAGCAGCAAGCCGCGCCGTTTATTCGACCGGTTTGGCGCAGGCGCGGTTTTCACTTAGAATAACGAACTTCACACGCATCCTGCCGTCTGAACGCCTGGGCTTCTATTTAAAGCTGCCCGCCTTTTCAGACGGCCTCCCTTCAAAATTTCAGAAAGTATCTTGTGATCAGCACGATTATTGATTTTATCCTGCACATCGACCAGCATTTGGTTGCCCTTTCCGCCGAATACGGTGTGTGGATTTACGCCATTTTGTTTTTGATTATTTTCTGCGAAACCGGCCTGGTGGTAACGCCGTTTCTGCCCGGCGATTCGCTGCTGTTTGCCGCAGGCGGTATTGCCGCGCTGGGTGAAATGAACATCCACCTGATGGTGGCGTTGCTGCTGGTGGCGGCGATTTTGGGCGACGCAGTCAATTTCGCCATCGGCAAATATTTCGGCGCGCGCCTGTTTGCCAATCCCGATTCCAAAATCTTCCGCCGCGCCTATCTGGAAAAAACCCACGCCTTTTATGAAAAACACGGCGGCAAAACCATCATCATCGCCCGCTTCGTGCCGATTGTGCGCACGTTCGCCCCGTTTGTAGCGGGCATGGGCAATATGCATTATGGCCGCTTCATCCGCTACAACGTCATCGGCGCGGTGTTGTGGGTGGTGCTGTTTTCCTACGCAGGCTATTTCTTCGCCAACATCCCCGCCGTGAAAGAAAATCTGGCGTTGGTATTGGCGGCGATTATCGTGATTTCGGTATTGCCAGGTGTGATTGAAGTGGTTCGCGCCCGCCGCGCGGCAGCGAAAAACCGCTGATTGCTATAGTTGATTAGAATTAAATCTGAACATTGATATATCGTGAAAATCAAAACAGGTGGCTGAGCTTGTCGAAGCCTCTCTTGAGTCTCGGCATGGCTTCGACAAGCTCAGCCACCTGAATGTATTGAGCTATTTTATTTCTAATTTAACCCGTTGTGCATTTAGAATAAAAAAAGTAAGTTACTCACATATCATA
>CAYVIS010000223.1:0-3340 GCA_964451565.1 uncultured Neisseria sp. | reverse complement strand
AAGTGGTGCACTTTTAGGTGCCCATAGTGGTGCACTTTTAAGTGACCATTGACAGGCCTTGATGCCCGCCGCACGGCGTTTACAGAAAGCAATTATGCACAACCCGAAAATTATCTTTTTTGATATCGACGACACCTTATACCGCAAAACCACCGACACCCTGCGCCCCTCGATTGCCGAAGCCATGCGCGCCCTGAAAGCACGCGGCATCCTCACC
The DNA here is from genome assembly GCA_964451565.1 of uncultured Neisseria sp. Taxonomy (GTDB): domain Bacteria; phylum Pseudomonadota; class Gammaproteobacteria; order Burkholderiales; family Neisseriaceae; genus Neisseria. The sequence continues at coordinate 3,123 of CAYVIS010000223.1, read as the reverse complement.
GCCATTGCCACCGGCCGCCCGGAAGTAGCCGTACCCGCCAAAGTCCGCGCGGTGATTGAAGAAGTGGGCATTGATTTGCTGGTGACCATCAACGGCCAATTTATCCGTTATCGCGGCGAAGTGCTCGACCACAATCCGCTTGATAAAGACGGCATGGCGGCGATGTGCGCTTTTTTTGATGCCGAAAACATCCGCTATGCTTTCGTCGCCCACGACAACATCGCCGTGTCGGAAGACACGCCCGAAGTGGTGGAAGCGATGTCGAAAATCCTGCCGCAGCACCCGATTGACAAAGATTATTACCGCGAACACGATGTGTATCAGATGCTGGCATTCTATCCCGCCGGACAAGACGCGCTCGTCGCCCCTGCAGCGGCCGAACACGGCTACAAAACCATACGTTGGCACGAAACGGCCATCGACATGCTCGACACGCAAAGCTCGAAAGCACGCGGCATCCGCATTGCGATTGAAAAACTCGGCATCGATATGGAAGACGTGATGGCGTTCGGCGACGGCCTCAACGACATCGAAATGATGCAGAGCGTCGGTTTCGGCGTGGCGATGGGCAACGGCCATCCCGACTTGAAAGCCGTGGCCGATTACGAATGCCCCAGCGTGGAAGAAGACGGTGTGCTCAACGGCTTGAAAGCCTTGGGCGTGATTGCTTGAGGCCGTCTGAAGGTATAGTGAATTAAATTTGAACCCATACAGCGTTGGCTCGCCTAGCCGCACTAGGTGTACTGTCTGCGGCTCCCCGCCTTGTCTTGATTCAAATTTAAGCCACTATATTATCTGACAGGGAGCCCAGTAATTGACATCACGTCATTGTCGCACACCGATCCGACAATCCAGTTTAAGGCCGTCTGAAATATTGGCGTTTTGTAAAATGGCTAGCCGGATTGGCGTCTGCCAGCGTAACGAATTTGCGTAGCGACCATGACGCGCTGAAAGTGGTTTAATCATCCCCGACATCAAATAAGGAAACGCAATATGAGCAACTCAGTTATCACCGTTATCGGTAAAGACCGCATCGGCATTGTGTATGATGTATCCAAATTATTGGCCGAAAACCAATTGAATATCCTCAACATCAGCCAGCAGCTGATGGACGATTTTTTCACCATGATTATTCTGGTCGATACTGCCAAATGCCCGAAAAGCCGCCAAGAAATGCTGGATGTGTTTACCGAAGAAGGCAAAAAGCTGGCGCTGGACATCCGCATGCAGAATGAAGAAATCTTCAACGCCATGCACCGCATTTAAGGAGGCCGGATGAAAACCGCGATTCATTCCAACGAAATCCTCGAAACCGTGAAAATGGTGGCCGACCAGAATTTCGACGTGCGCACCATCACCATCGGCATTGATTTGCACGACTGCATCCACCCCGATATCGACGTGCTCAACCAAAATATCTACAACAAAATCACCTGCATCGGCAAAGATTTGGTCAAAACCGCGGAACATCTGTCGGCCAAATACGGCGTGCCGATTGTGAACCAGCGCATTTCGGTAACGCCGATAGCCCAAATCGCCGCTGCCACCGCTGCCGATTCTTATGTGAGCATCGCGCAAACGCTGGATAAGGCCGCCAAAGCCATCGGCGTATCGTTTATCGGCGGCTTCTCCGCGCTGGTGCAGAAAGGCATGTCGCCTGCCGATGAAGTGCTCATCCGCTCGATTCCCGAAGCGATGAAAACCACCGATATCGTGTGCAGCTCCATCAACATCGGCTCTACCCGCGCCGGCATCAATATGGATGCGGTGAAGCTGGCGGGCGAAATCATCAAGCATACCGCCGAAATCACGCCCGAAGGCTTCGGCTGCGCCAAGATTGTGGTGTTTTGCAACGCGGTGGAAGACAACCCGTTTATGGCAGGCGCGTTTCACGGCTCGGGCGAGGCCGATGCGGTGATTAATGTCGGCGTATCCGGCCCCGGCGTGGTGAAAGCGGCGCTGGCGAATTCCGATGCGCAAACGCTCACCGAAGTGGCCGAAGTGGTGAAAAAAACCGCCTTCAAAATCACCCGCGTGGGCGAACTCATCGGCCACGAAGCGGCGAAAATGCTCGATATTCCGTTCGGTATTCTCGATTTGTCGCTCGCACCCACACCCGCCGTCGGCGATTCGGTGGCGCGCATTCTGGAAGAAATGGGCTTGAGCGTGTGCGGCACCCACGGCACCACCGCCGCGCTGGCCCTGCTCAACGACGCGGTGAAAAAAGGCGGCATGATGGCCAGCAGCGCCGTCGGCGGCTTGAGCGGCGCGTTTATCCCCGTGTCGGAAGATGAAGGCATGATTGCCGCCGCCGAACAAGGCATCCTCACGCTCGACAAACTCGAAGCCATGACCGCCGTGTGCTCGGTCGGCTTGGACATGGTGGCCGTGCCGGGCAGCACATCCGCCGCCACTATTTCGGGCATCATCGCCGACGAAGCCGCCATCGGCATGATTAACAGCAAAACCACCGCCGTGCGCATCATTCCCGTGCCCGGCAAAGATGTGGGCGAGAGCGTCGAATTCGGCGGCCTGCTCGGTTATGCGCCGATTATGCCGGTGAAAGAAGGCTCGTGCGAAGTGTTTGTCAACCGTGGCGGACGCATCCCCGCGCCGGTGCAGTCGATGAAAAACTGATTGGGTTTTGCCATTTACAAAGGCCGTCTGAAAGGTTTCAGACGGCCTTTGTGCTGCACGGTGGTGGGTAGGGTAGGTGCTAACCCATCAAAGCTTGCTGAGCCGTTATAGTGGATTAGATTTGAACCAGTACAGCGTTGGCTCGCCTTGCCGTACTAGGTGTACTGTCTGCGGCTCCCCGCCTTGTCCTGATTCAAATCTAATCCACTATATTTCGACAATTTGCACCTTGTCCCATCATTGTAGCGAGTGCAGATTCGGCAATCCGGCCGCTCAGGCTACTGCACTATTTCATTTTTCAGACGGCCTCAGGCCGGATAGCAGAATAAGCCCCGGGAATGATGATGTGTGCACTATGCAATGGCTTTTCTACATTCAGCATGCCGAGCGCCCAAAGCACAATGCCGCCGCACTTTTTCCCGGTTTCACTATATAATCAAGGCCGTCTGAACGAAAAACAACTGCTATGATGGAAACGCTGAGCCT
>CAYVIS010000222.1:0-3393 GCA_964451565.1 uncultured Neisseria sp. | reverse complement strand
TATAGTGAATTAGAATTGAATCTGAGCATTAATGTATCGTGACAAGCGCAGCCACCTGAATATTGATTTTTTTATTTCTAGTTCATTAGAAGACGAGGGGGCACAGCATGCAGGCCGTCTGAAACATACCCCGTCATTGTCGGGCTTGACCCGACAATCCAGCCCGTCGAGTTACAGGAATAACCGATATTTCAGACGGCCTCAGACTGGATTGTCGGGTCAAGCCCGACAATGACGAATGGCGGACGAATGACGGAAGAGGCGCATATTTCGGAATAAAGCGTAAAACACAATTTTTAAGCCGTCTGAAACCATTCCGTTTCAGACGGCCTTTTTCTACCTAATAAATCATTTGGTAAACACGCCGCCTCAGCGGCTGTGCGCATCGGCCACCTGCACGGCTTCTTCGGCATCGTATTCACTCAACACGCCTTGTTTCATCGAGATAATGCGTTCGGCGTGGTGGAAATATTTGTCGTCGTGGCTGATGGCAAACACGGTATAGCCTTGCTGTTGCAGCAGCGGCAGCAGGTTTTCGTAAAACACGCGGCGGAACTGCGGGTCTTGGTCGGCCGCCCATTCGTCGAGTATCAGCATGCTGCGGTTTTCGAGTGCGGCGGCGAGGAGGCCGAGGCGTTTTTTCTGGCCTTGCGAGAGCTTGCTGTTGAGGATACGGTTTTGTTCGATTTTCACTTTTTCGCTCAGGCGCAGGTGGTCGAGCCATTGCGCAATCATGTCGGCAGACACGTCTTCACCCTTATCGCCGACCAGTTTTTCAAACAGGTGGAAATCGGTGAACACGCTGGCGAAAAGCTGGCGGTAGGCGCTGCGGTTGGCGTCGGTGATTTCGATATCGTCAACAAAGATTTTGCCTGACGTGGGCGTATACAACCCCGCAATCACCATCGAAAGAGTGGATTTGCCCGAGCCGTTGCTGCCGATAAGGAACACGGTTTCGCCGCGCGTGAGCGTGAGGCTGACCGGGCTGAGCGCGAAATGCTGGCCGCCTTGGGCGGGGTAGGCATAGGTGACGTTTTCCAGGCGGATGCTTTGCCAATCGGCGGGCAGGGCTTCGCTGCTGTGGAAGCTGCTGTGGTAGTCGGCCAAACCCAAATCACTCAAAGCATTGAGTGCGACCTGGCTGTTCATCAGCATGGGAAACGCGCCGATGGCCTGTGAGAGCGGTGAGCGCATGAATAACACGGTCATAGTGATGGTGGCGGCATCGGCGAGGCTGGCCCAATGGTGGTAGAGCGACAGGTAAAAGATAATGCCGACGGCGGCGAGCATCAGCGTGTTGCCCCAGTTGACGGCAAAAGCGTGATAGCTGTCGGCGCGGATGGCGGCGCTGCGGTTGAGGTTGGCGGTGGTGGCGAAGTCTTCGTTGTAAAAGCGTTCGGCACGATAGCGGTTGAGGGTCAGCTCTTTGTGGCCGTCGAGGCTGGTTTCATAGTGGCTGTAGAGCGCATCTTCATAACCACGCATGGCTTTGAAGCTGGTATACACGCGTTTGACCACATAATTGCTGCCCAAAATCATAATGGCGAGAATCACGGCGGTGACCACAAAAAGCTTGGGCGAAAGCCAAATCAGATAGGCGCTGCAGCCGAGGGTAAACAACACACCCTGCACCAATTCGGGCAGGCGCGCGAAGGCCATGCTGATGCTGCGGATGTCGTTGGAAAGGCTGGCCAGCAGCTTGGGTTTGCCCGTGAGCTGGATTTGCGCGTCGTGCGAATCCATGATGCGTTTGAGCAATTGTGTGCGCAGGTCGAACACAAATTGATGGCCGAGACGGGAAAGCTGGATTTGCGCTACCGTAGCCACCAGCAGGTAAACCACCAGCAGCGCGGCAAACTGCCACATGATGTTTTGCAGCGTGTTTTCACCACTTTGCAGCAGATAGGAATTGATAAACGCCAACACACCGATACCGAGCAGGCCGGAGAGCAGGGTGAGGGCAAACATAAAAATAAAGGGCTTGCGGTGTTGGCGGAAAACGAGGGTGATGATGTTCATGCGTATGTATCGGAGGCCGTCTGAAAGAATAGTGGAAAAACAAATCAGAGGCCGTCTGAACGCTTTCAGACGGCCTGAATGAATGCTGGTGATTATAATGCAATTTTAAAGATGTTTACATTCAGTTTGATGAAAACAAAATGTAAACATATCAGCCCGCAATGCTTGCCATTCCACGCATCCGCCGATACCATACAAGGCCGTCTGAAACCCTCTTATCCGCCGCCGCGCGCCGCCAGAAAGGAACACCATGTCCGCACCCTCAACCAACCGCCATGCCGCCCCGCTGTTAGTGGTCGGCTGCGTGGTGTTCGGCTTGGGCAGCCTGATTGTGAAATTTGTACCCGTCGGCGCTTATGCGATTGCCTTTTGGCGGCTGGCGGTGGCGGCGGTGATTTTCTGGCTGCTGGCGCGCTTTTTCGGCCAACGTCTGCCCAAAAGCAAAAAAGCCCTCAAATTCGCGCTGATATCGGGCGTGTTTCTCGGCTTCGATTTGGCCTTGTGGCACGAAAGCATCTACGCCGTCGGCCCCGGCATTTCCACGCTGCTCAACAGCCTGCAGATTTTCTTTCTCTCCGCCATCGGCTTTATCTGGTTTGGCGAGCGGCTCAACAAGCTGCAAATGCTCAGCCTCGTGATTGCCGTCACCGGCGTGGCGCTGATTGCCAGCCCCGAATTCGGCCACAACAACCAAGCCGCGTGGGGCTTTGTCAGCGGCATCATTTCCGGCGCAATGCTGGCTTTGTCGATGGTGTTTATCCGCAAAACCCACCAGATAGAGCAGGTGAAGCTGCTGCCGATGATGCTGCTGGTGAGCGTCGGCGGCATGGCGGCGCTGGTGGTGCCCTCGCTCGTGTTCAACGCCGACAGCCTCTATCCCACCACCTTGCGCGATGTCGGCCTGATTCTGATTTACGGCGCGATTATGCAGTGTTTCGCCTGGGGGCTGATTGCCTACGCCATTCCGCTGCTGTCGCTTTCCCTGACCGGACTGCTGCTCTTGAGCGAGCCGGTTGCCGCATTGTTAATCGACTATTTTTGGCTCGATAAACCCATCAACAGCCTGCAATGGGCGGGCGCGGCGATGACGCTGCTGGCGATTTACCTCGGTTCGCTCAAAAGCAAACATGCTTAACGAATCCGTGCGAAGCCGCGCCGAATCGTGTAAAATCCGCTTTTAAAATCATCAGGCCGTCTGAACACCATGAACAAATTTGCCTCAGCCCTCTCCACCGCCCTCGGCCGCTGCATCGCCACCAAAAGCGTGAGCGAAGAAGGCGCGCCGGTCGGCTTTATGTATCGCGAAGCGCCCGTGTTTGAAAACGACAGCGGCTGGCGCTTTTTCAGCGGCGACGAAACCGACGAATACACCGA
>CAYVIS010000221.1:0-3433 GCA_964451565.1 uncultured Neisseria sp. | reverse complement strand
AATATAGTGGATTAGATTTGAATCAGGACAAGGCGGGGAGCCGCAGACAGTACACTTAGTACGGCAAGGCGAGCCAACGCTGTACTGGTTCAAATCTAATACACTATATTTCGGTGTAAGGGACAAATTTCAGGCCGTCTGAACGCATGTTCAGACGGCCTTGACTCAAGCAGCTTCAAACCTTAATCGGCAATCACATCAAAATTATTGTCACTGAATTTGGTATCGGGCACGTTCACAATCAGCGCATCCACCGCACCGATGGCTTTCACATCTTTGCCCGGATAATCCAGCCCGTGCAAAAATGCGCGGATGCAGTTTAAGCGCGCCCGCTTTTTATCGTCGGATTTCACAATCGTCCACGGCGCATCGCCGGTATGGGTATGGAAAAACATAGCGTTTTTCGCATCGGTGTAGTCATCCCAGCGGTCGAGCGACTGAATATCCACCGGTGAAAGCTTCCAATGCTTCAGCGGATCGTCACGGCGCGAAATAAAGCGGCGCAGTTGCTCTTCACGGCTCACCGAAAACCAGAATTTAAACAGATGGATGCCGCTTGCCGTCAACATCCGCTCAAACTCAGGCGTCTGGCGCATAAACAGCAAATATTCGTGCGGCTGGCAAAAGCCCATCACCCGCTCCACTCCGGCGCGGTTATACCAAGAGCGGTCGAAAAACACCATCTCGCCCGCCGTCGGCAGATTCTGAACATAGCGCTGAAAATACCATTGGCCGCGTTCGGTTTCGGTCGGCTTTTCCAAAGCCACTACGCGGGCGCCGCGCGGGTTCAAATGCTCCATAAAGCGCTTGATGGTGCCGCCCTTACCCGCCGCATCACGACCTTCAAACAGGCAAACGATGCGTTGGCCGGATTCCTTCACCCAGCTTTGCACTTTCAGCAATTCGATTTGCAGCTTTTTCTTTTCGCGCTCATACACGCGGCGGCTCATGCGGGTGCGATAGGGATAAGCTTCGGGCAGCGGCGCCACACTCGAATCTTCCGAGCTGGCGCGCCCTTGATATTCCAACACCGCCTCCTCGAATACCGGCAGTTCTTCTTTTTTATCACCCAATGCTATGGACTCAAACGGTTTCAACTGATGCTCGCTCACAATATGCTCCTTTCATTCTGCGATCAGATTTTATTGATATAATATTTTTATTTTAAACCTTTTTAACAAAAATAAACACAACAATCCGCCTCAATCAGCTTATATCCTTAGCGCATATACAACTTTTTTATCTGCCCCTCTCTCTCTCCGACCCGTCTTTTAATTTCCCTGCACCACCCGGTCACTCCGCTATAATAGGCGCTTTCCATTTTTCCGCCCGGCCATATGCCTTACTTTGTTCTGCTGGACGATGCCCTCAGCGGGCGCGCCAAACTTTACCGGCAGCACCGATGCAGCCAATTTCTGACTGCCGACCGCCTCGACGAGCTTGACGGCCTGCTGCAAAGCGGCTGGCAACGCGGTTGGCACGCTGTGGTCTTTGCCGATTACGCATTCGGCCTGCCGCTGCTCAAGCTGCCACAGCCGGCAGCGGCGCATCTCGCACTGCACTGGTTTGCCGAGTCTGCCGAGCTAGATGCGCCTGAAGCCTGGCTGCAAAGCCAATATGATGCCGACACGCCGTCCGGGATTTCCACCCCGCAAAACGACACCGCCGAAGCGCACTACCTAAACACTATCGCTGCCATACAGGCTGCCATCGGGCGCGGTGAAACCTATCAAATCAACTACACCACCCGCCTGCATCTGCAAAGTTACGGCAACCCCGTCAAACTCTACCAGCGCCTGCGCCAGCCCGTCCCCTACGGCGCACTCGCGCATCTGCCCGATGCCGCCGCACAAGCACAATGGACGCTCTGCTTCTCGCCCGAACTGTTTCTCGATATCGCTTCAGACGGCCTGATAAAAACCGAGCCGATGAAAGGCACCGCGCCGGTACTGGGCGACGGCAGCGACCAAGCCCGTGCAACAGCGTTGCAAAACGACCCCAAAAACCGCGCCGAAAACGTCATGATTGTCGACCTGTTGCGCAACGATTTGGGCAAAATCGCCGTCACCGGCAGCGTGCGCGTGCCCGAGCCGTTTAAAGTAAGCCGCTTCGGCAGCGTTTGGCAGATGACCAGCGCCATCGAAGCCCAAGCCCGACCCGGCATCCGCGCTACCGATATTTTCCGCGCCACCTTCCCCTGCGGCTCGATTACCGGCGCACCCAAACGCATGAGCATGCAGCTTATCGACGACCTGGAAACCGCGCCGCGCGGCCTCTACACCGGCAGCATCGGCTGGCTCGCCCCTTGTGACAGCGGGCTGGGGTTTCACGGCTGCCTGAACGTGGTGATTCGTACCTTGCAGCTCACGCCCCGTTCAGACGGCCTTTATCAAGGCGTCTACGGCGTCGGTTCGGGCATTGTAGCCGACAGTATTGCCGCCGACGAATTCACCGAATGCCGCTGGAAAGCCGGTTTCCTTACCCGTCTGACGCCCGAATTCGGTATTTTCGAAACCATGCGTGTCGAACAACGCCGCTGCCTGCTGCTGCCGCAGCATATCCAGCGTCTGCAACAAGCTGCCGCCGCACTCAACCTGCCGTTTTCTCCCGACATCGCGCCGCAAATCGCCGCTTACTTGGCGCAACTGCCCGACCACCAAACCTACCGCGTCAAAGCGCTGCTCGATTCAGACGGCCTACACCTGAGCCATGCCGCCTGCACCGACTTAAACGGCCCGCAATCCGTGTTGATTTCACCGCATACGCTGCCCGTTTGCGATCCCCTGCGCCGCTTCAAAACCACCTGCCGCAACATCTACGACGAAGGCTGGCAACATGCCGTGCAACACAACGCCTTCGACAGCCTGTTTTTCAATTCAGACGGCCACCTGCTCGAAGGCGGCCGCAGCAACGTATTCGTGCGCTTGGGCAACAAATGGCACACGCCGCCGTGCCGCCTCGACATCTTAAACGGCGTGATGCGGCAACACATCCTGCAACACCCCCGCAATTTCCTACCCGCCGACAGCATCCGCGAAAGCCTGATTACGCGCACGCAACTGCTGCAGGCCGATGAAATCATGCTCAGCAACGCCCTGCGCGGCCTGTTTGCAGTTGAATTGAAGCAGCTATAAAACAAGGCCGTCTGAACAAGTCTTCAGACGGCCTCAAAACTTTGTATGCCGTCGCCAAGCCGTTTATGCGTTTGAAAACAATCAAAGGCCGTCTGAAAACTTTTCAGACGGCCTTTGACTTGATAAACAGCTATTTACAGATTAGCGGCATATTGCTGCAGCAAAGCGCGGAATTCGTCGCCGGTTTCGGGGTGTTTCAAACCGTAGGCGATGGTGGCTTCGAGATAGCCGAGTTTGTTGCCGCAGTCGTAGCGGATGCCGTCAAACGCGTGCGCCAATACGAATTCGTGATCGAGCAG
>CAYVIS010000220.1:1425-3442 GCA_964451565.1 uncultured Neisseria sp. | reverse complement strand
CACAGATACCGGCCTGATGAGCCGCTCGAATCAGCGCCTGCAGCTGTTGCGGCGAACCGAAACGACTGGTGGGCGAATACAGGCCGGTCGCCTGATAGCCCCACGAGCCGTCAAACGGGTATTCGGACACCGGCAACAATTCAATGTGGGTGAAGCCCATTTCTTTCACATAATCCACCAATTCCTGCGCCAGCTCTTCATAAGTGAGCCAGAAGCCGTTTTCCAGATTGCGCCGCCAAGAGCCTAAATGCACTTCATAAATGCTGATGGGGCTGTCGATGGCGTTGGCTTGGGCGCGGTGGGCGGGTGCGGGGATTTTATCCGGCAGGCCGCGCACCACAGAAGCCGTGGTCGGGCGCAATTCCGAAGCAAAAGCATACGGGTCGGCCTTTTGGCGCACATTGCCCGCCACATCACGAATTTCAAATTTATACAATGCGTTAAACGGCACATCGGGCACAAACATTTCCCACACACCGATATCGGCATGAAAACGCATCACATGGCGGCGGCCGTCCCAGCCGTTAAACTCACCAATCACCGACACCCGCTGCGCATTCGGCGCCCACACGCTGAAATGCACACCTTCGACACCTTCGTGTGTAACTATGTGCGCACCCATCGTTTCATACGGCCGCAAATGCTTACCCTCGCCCAACAGCCATGAATCCAATGATTGCAGGCAGGAATCAAAACGGTAAGCATCTTCGATACGAGAGGCCGTCTGAACGCCGGCATAACGCACGCTTAAAGCATAATCGGGCGCACCCTGCGGCAACACCGCCGCAAAGAAACCGCGCTCGTCCAGCCGCTGCATAGACACAATCAACCGGCCGTCTGAACGCGCCACCACATCCGCCTCCGCCGCATCGGGCAGCAGGCAGCGCACCACCTCGCCCACGCCGTCCATTTCCTGCCGCCCCAGATAGGCAAACACATTGCCATGACGGGCTTCAAACAGGCTGTCGATGGTGTCACGCTCGCGTTGATCGGGCGCGGGATAAAGAATTTGTTTGCTGTTTTTGCTCATTCCAACCTCGTAAATCATCTGTAAATGGGTTTCCATCCGCGCATGCGCGGGGAAATCTTCTATATTCAAGGGCAGCTTCACCGCCCAATTGGGATAACCCGCCGCCACGCCCGGCACGTTGAAATTCTCACGCATGGCCAGCAGGTTTTCGATTTGCACCGCATACAGTTTGCTGCGGCTTTCCGCGCCGAAGCGGTGCAGCGCCAGCAAAACCTCTTCACTCAACGCTTCAGACGGCAAGGCATCATATGCCAGCAAACCCGCCTGCTTGAGCGCCAACAGCAAAATGGCTTTATCGTATTCGCGCTGCGCCTGCGCCGCTTCCAATACTGCATCATCGGCATACACGCCCAAGTTGCGCATCGCAATTAAATCGCAGCCCGCCCAAAACCCGGCCACCGGCGGCAAATCATGGGTGCTGGTGACAGTCACCGCCTGCTCGGGGTAATCGTCGGGCAGATTGAAGCTGTGTGCGCCGCGGTTGAAATACAGCACCGAATACGACAAAATCCGGTAGCGGTTGAGCAATTCGCGCATGCCGTCGGGCACAATCCCCAAGTCTTCGCCGATGATGACGCAGCGGCTGCGTCGGCTTTCCAAGGCGGCAACCGCCATCAAAATTTCCTGCGGATAGCGCACATAAGCGCCTTGGTCGGCATTCTCACCCGCCACCACCCACCACAAACGGCTCAACGACATCACATGGTCGATCCGCAGCGCGCCGTAAAGCCGCATATTCTCGCGCATCATCCGGACAAACTCATCATAACCGCTGCGCAACAGCGCGCCCGGGTGCAGCGGCGGCAATTGCCAATTCTGCCCGGCAGGGCTGAACGCATCCGGCGGCGCACCGATTGACATATCCAGACAATACACATCCTGCGCCAGCCACACATCCGCCCCGCCCCGCGCCACGCCCACCGACAAATCGCCGTAGAGGCCGATTTTCATGCCGAGCGCCGCCACGCGCTGCTGCACCGCCTGCAA
>CAYVIS010000220.1:0-1325 GCA_964451565.1 uncultured Neisseria sp. | reverse complement strand
TTGATGCCGACAAAGTCCAAATGGCGTTCGGCAGCATAATCCACCAACTGCGCCAAATCGGAAAAATCGCCCACACCCCAATTGTTTGCCGAACGCAGGCTGTAGAGTTGCACGCTCAAGCCGTTCAGACGACCGTTTTCGGTCAGCGCGTCCGGCTGGAAAGCCTCATCCGGCGCAGCCACCAGCAGGCAGCGCAACGTTTTTCCGTCTGCAAAATCTGCCGACAAAATGTGATATCCGGGCGGCAACGGCGGCAATGCCACTTCCAACCCGTCCGCCCGCGCCTGCCAAGCCACCTCGCAGTCCGCGCCGTCTTCCAGCCGCAAACGCAGCGCATCCGGCACCGCCACATCCGGCCAAACCATTTGCACCTGCCGGCCCGGCGAAACAATCTTCACCTCGGCAATCGGGTTTTCCGACATGCTGTCCGCATGACGCAAACGAGTGATTAAAGCGTCCAGCACTTCGGGAGACGTTTCACGATAAATGCCGTTGAAGTCCAAATAGCCGGTGCCCACGCCCAGCTCAAATGCTTGTTTCAACAGGTATTCGTTATCCATCCCCACTCCGCGCCCCGCAAGCCCGCATCAATGCGGCTTGCCAATAGAATATTGATACCAATATAAAAATACACGCCTGTCTGTATAAACAACCCGACCCACATCAAATAATCTTCATTTAATCCGAATCTTTACACAATGACATCGTTATCGTTTTATTTTGACCGGTTTATGACGAAAAACTCAACCTGTCAGCATAATTTAATTCAAAAAGAAACAAAATAGCATATCCTTCAGCGCCGCGCCATCGCTGTTATTGCATCATATTTCCGTGACAATAAGAATAAACATGAAGGCCGTCTGAATATTCAGACGGCCTTCGGGTAAATACAGTCGCTGTAAATCAAAAACGCGTTAACGACAAAATACAGCAATCGCACTATCCTTTATTTAAAATAGGCCGTCTGAAACCATAGTTTCAGACGGCCTGAGACCTTTGCAAAATTACTATGTGAATCATCGCCCAATCACTCAATTCCGTCATTCCGGCGCAGGCCGGAATCTATTTTCCGCTTGAAGCCACTTTAAAATCAACAAGCTGAATTCCAGCCTGCACCAGGGTAGCGTAGCGGACTTGCGCAGCTAATGATGGGTTTATTGGCTATTTTTAAGGAAGAATGTATTTTGCAAAGGCCTCACCTAAATCATCACCTGCCAAACGCAAACGGCAAACGCAAAAAAGCACCGAATCATCGGTGCTTTTTAATGGGTTGGCGGAGTGGACGGGACTCGAACCCGCGACCCCCGGCGTGACAGGCCGGTATT
>CAYVIS010000219.1:0-3488 GCA_964451565.1 uncultured Neisseria sp. | reverse complement strand
TCACCGCGCGATTCGGTGAGGCTTTTGCCCTGCTCCATGGTCATGATGCGGGCGAGGTTTTCCTTGTTGTCTTTCAACAGTTGGTACCAGCGCCACAAAGCATCGGCGCGCTCCAATGCGGTTTGCGCGGCCCAGGCTTTTTGCGCGACGGCGGCGCGTGCAATCAGCGCGTTCAGCTCGTCGGCCGAGGTTTTTTTCACAAACGCCACGGTTTCGCCGTTGGCGGGATTGCACACTTCGATGCCGTCGGCCAGCGGGGCAAACGACACGTCGGGGTGTTGCAGCAATTGTTCGATGGTTTTCATGTTTCTTCTCCGGCTAAATCTTTATCAATGATGCACAGGCCGTCTGAAAACCCTTTCAGACTGCCTGTTGCCATTACTGCCGCGCTTGCTCGAATGCCTGTTTCAACACCGCCAGCCCTTGCTCGAAGGTATCGTCTTCAATGGTAATCGGATACAGAAAGCGAATCACATTGCCGTGCGCGCCGCAGGTGAGCAGCAGCAGATTGTTTTGCATGGCGATTTGCTGCACTTTGGTGGCAAAGGCGGCGTTCGGGTTTTCATCGTCGCCGAATTCCACCGCAATCATCGAGCCTAACCCACGCACTTCGGTGATTTCGGGCGCGTTCAGGCCGTTTAAAAACGCGGTGAGTTGGTCGCCCAGCTTTTGCGAACGTGCCAGCAGTTTTTCTTCTTCAATCACCTCCAACACCGCCAGCGCCGCCGCCACGCCGAGCGGGTTGCCCGCATACGTGCCGCCGAGGCCGCCTTTGCGCGGCGCATCCATGATTTCGGCCTTGCCGGAAACGCCGCTCAACACAAAGCCGCCCGCCATGCTTTTGGCCATCGTCATCAGGTCGGGCTGAACATTATAATGCTCCATCGCAAACAGCTTGCCGGTGCGGGCAAAACCGGCCTGCACTTCATCAGCAATCATCACAATGCCGTGTTCATCACAAATTTCACGGATGGCGCGCATGAATTCGGGCGGGCACACATTAAACCCGCCTTCGCCCTGCACCGGCTCGAGAATAACCGCCGCCACATCATGCGGGGCGATGTCGCTTTTGAAAATGCGTTTGATGCTTTTTATGGCATCTTCCACGCTGATGTTTTGCGTGGCCGACGGATAGAGCGCATGAAACACGCCCGCAGGCATGGCGCCGAAATCAGCCTGATAAGGCAACACTTTGCCCGTGAGCGCCAGCGTCATCATGGTGCGCCCGTGAAACGCGCCGCCAAAGGCAATCACGCCGTTGCGCTTGGTATAAGAGCGGGCGATTTTCACCGCATTTTCCACCGCTTCCGCGCCGCTGGAGAAAAACTGGCTCTTCACTTTGCCGCTAATCGGCACCAACTGATTGATGCGTTCGGCCAATTCGATATAGCTCTGATACGGCACCACTTGAAACGCAGTGTGGGTGAATTTGTCGAGCTGTTCGGCCACAGCGGCGGTGATTTTCGGGTGGCGGTGGCCGGTGTTCAACACGCCGATGCCGCCGGCAAAATCGATAAACTCGCGCCCGTCGGCAGCGGTAATCACCGCATTGTCGGCGCTTTGGGCAAACCAGTCGCACATCACGCTGGCGCCGTTGGGGATTGCTTCACGCATTCTGTTGATTAAATCGTTACTCATTTTTCTTCCTTTTTCTATTGCTTCCAGACCGTTTAAAAACACGCCGCCGCAACGTAAAGGTTTGTTCACCCGCTGAAACAGCGCAACAGATTTCAGTACAATAGCAGCTTTTTATGAACGCAAGCTCACTGCTTCAGCCTATTAATTTGTTCAAAATACTGAACATTAATTTACCATACTGAACAAATACTAATCTTGCCCTTTTATATTGTCAACAAAAAATGTCTGAAAAAGCCACGCCCTCTGTTCCCGCACTCGATAAAACCGTGCGCATTCTGGATTTACTCGCGCAAACCACCACGCCGCTGAGCGGTGCCGACATCGCCAAACAGCTCGATTTACCGCGCAGCTCCGTACACGGCCTACTCGGCGCATTGCAGGCTGTCGGTTTACTGCGCAAAACCGACGAGCGCCATTTCGTGCTCGGTGCGCATGTGATGCATTGGGCCAGCGGCTTTTTGGCGCAGCAAGATATTGTGGCCGAATTTCATGAAGCCATCGCCCGTATGCCTGAGCTGGAGCCCTACACCCTCACTCTTTCCACGCTGAGCAACGATCAAGTCGTGTATCTGGCCTGCCGCAACAGCCAGTCGCCGCTGGGCTTCACTTTCCGCATCGGCATGCAGCTGCCCGCCGTGTTTACCGCTACCGGCAAAATGATGCTCAGCGCCCTGAGCGATACAGAAGTGCAAACGCTGCTGCCGCTGCTGCCGCCGCCCTACACCGATGCCAGCGTGCAAAACCATCAGGCTTTGACCGAAGAGCTGGCTGCCTGCCGCGCCCAAGGTTATGCCGTCGACAACGGTCAGCTGCGTTTGGGCATGCACTGTTTCGGCACCGCCGTGTTCGACCACAGCGGCCAAGCCCGATTCGGCGTGGCGGCCAGCCTGATTGAGCATGAGGCCGACCCGCAAACCCGCCGCCATTTGGTAGCAGGATTGAAAAAACTGGCCGCGCAACTCACACAGGCGCTGGGCGGAAACATGCCGAACACGCGATAAATCCCGTAACAGATATAGCAAAGGCCGTCTGAAAACAAAGTTTCAGACGGCCTGAGACAAACGGCGGCAATCAGCGTTTTACCAAAATCACCGAACCGATCGAATAACCCGCGCCGAAGCTCGACAACACGCCGATGCTGCCTGCGGCTAAGTTGTCTTGATGCAGGTGCAGCGCAATCACCGAGCCTGCCGAGCTGGTATTGGCATAGCGGTCGAGGATAATCGGCGCTTCTTCCGGCGCGGCATCGCGGCCGAGCACGCGGCGGCTGATGAGCTCGTTCATGCTGCGGTTGGCTTGGTGCAGCCAGAAACGCGCCACCTGCTGCGGCTCGATTTGATGCTGCTGCAAATGTGCAACAATGTGTTCGCCCACCGCAGGGCACACTTCTTTAAACACTTTGCGGCCGTTTTGCACGAACAATTTATCCGCCGCCAACGGGTCGGCATCGGTTTCGCAGCGGTTGAGGAAGCCGAAATTGTTGCGGATATTGTTGGAAAACTGAGTCCACAGTTTCGTGCCCGCAATCTCAAAGCCCTGCCCTGCCGCGGCCAAATCGTCGCGCACCACCACCATCGCCGTGGCCGCATCGCCGAAAATGAAATGGCTGTCGCGCTCGCGGAAATTCAGGTGTGCCGAGCAGATTTCGGCATTGACAATCAACACACGCGAGGCCGAGCCGCTTTTCACCGCATCGGCAGCGGTTTGCAGCGCAAAAGTCGCCGACGAGCAGGCCACGTTCATATCAAACGCAAAGCCGCCGCAGCCCAAGGCCGTCTGAATTTCCACCGCCATCGCCGGATAAGCGCGCTGCATATTGGAATTGGCCACCAACACCATATCGATGTCGG
>CAYVIS010000218.1:0-3495 GCA_964451565.1 uncultured Neisseria sp. | reverse complement strand
AGCGGCAGCATTTGCGCTTCATCGAGAATAATCACGCTGCCGGCGATATTGTGCAGCTTGCGGCAGCGCGAGGAGCGGTCGGCAAACAGCGATTCGAAAAACTGCACGGCGGTGGTTACCACCACGGGCATATCCCAGTTTTCGGAGGCTTGGCGCAGCTTGTCTTTGCTGTGCCGGTCTTTAAGCTTGCTGTCGTCAAAGGTGCTGTGGTGTTCCAGTACGGCGGCTTCGCCCAAATCGCCGAAGGCTTTGCGGAACTCGGCGGCGTTTTGCTCGATGATGCTGGTAAAGGGG
Organism: uncultured Neisseria sp.; assembly: GCA_964451565.1. GTDB lineage: Bacteria > Pseudomonadota > Gammaproteobacteria > Burkholderiales > Neisseriaceae > Neisseria. The sequence continues at coordinate 3,201 of CAYVIS010000218.1, read as the reverse complement.
ATGACGTAAATCACGCGCCGCATGCCGTGGCGCTTGGCGTGTTCCAAAGCGAACGCCATCGAAGTGAAGGTTTTGCCGCCGCCGGTGGGTACGGTAAGGGTGAATAAGCCTTTGGGCTGCTCGGCTTGTGCGATGGCGTGGTCGAGAATTTCGCTACGTAAGCGGTTGAGTTCAGCATGACGCTTTTGTGCTTCGGTTTGCTCGGGTGCGGCGGCAATACGCCGTCTGAAAGCGTGGATAAATTCGTTGAACTGCTGCTGCAAGGTATTTAAATCGGGCGATTCGCCGCGTAAAACGGGCTTATTTTCCAGCTTGGCGTAAAAGGCTTCGGTGTCGAGAAAATCAGCATCCACCAAGCAGGAATACAGCATTCGGGTGAAAAAGGCGTAGGAGAATAAGGGGTGATGCTTATCGCTTTGCAACGCTGGTGCCGGTATCTGGTCGGGCAGGCTGATTTCCTGCTGCCAAATGTCATCAAGCTGCGGAATGTCCTTACCAAACTGCAAAGCCAAGCGCTGCTTTAAGGTGCGGCGATTATCGCCATCGCCATCGCCGTTTGCCAAGCCTGCGTGATGCCCGGCAATGCAAAAAGCCATCAGTTTGCCGACTATCGGCCATTTTTCAAAAGCGATTTTTGCGCCGGCAGAGGCGTGATCTACCGACTTGCCGCCATGTAATCGATCGTTAAATTCGGGCGTGTATTTGCCTAAATCATGCAGCTGCCCGGTATAGCGTGCCATTTCGTCTGCACCGAAAAAAATGGCAAACCCTGTCGCCATTTCGCCCACATTGTGGGCATGGCTGCTTTGAGTTTGCCAGCTGGAATAGTCGTTGGGATTGCCCGAATGGGCGTAGTAAATCGGATGAAGTGGATGTCGGTTCATCGCCAGCTTCTTATTTGAATAGTGAGTAAATGTCGACAGACAGGCTTGGCGCGGGTTGGCTGCTTGCTTGTCTTCCCGGTGTTATTTTTTATGTGACATCTACTATATCAATATTTTCCCATATGTAAAATCGGGTAGCAGTAAAAGCAACAAACAGGCCGTCTGAAGGTTCAGACGGCCTGTTTGTTGCCTGCTTTAAAGATTGTCGGCTACTCTGTTCTGCCACGGTCATCAACATGAAACAGCGCGCATGCTGATGACCTTTTTCAGACGGCCTATTTTCCCGCTGCGTTAAAAACGTTCGTCGGTGTTCAAGTAGCGCCATTTTCCCGGCGGCAGGCGGCCGAGTTTGACTTTGCCCATGCGGATGCGTTTGAGGCCGGTAACGCGCAGGCCCACGAGCTCACACATGCGGCGGATTTGGCGTTTTTTGCCTTGTTTCAACACAAAGCGCAGTTGGTCTTCGTTTTGCCATTCTACTTGGGCGGGGCGCAGTTTTTCGCCGTCGAGGCTGAGGCCGTGGTTGAGCAGGCGCAGGCCTTCGTCGGAGAGTTTGCCGCGCACGCGCACGAGGTATTCTTTTTCGATACCGCTGTTTTCGCCGATAAGCTGTTTGGCGATGCGGCCGTCTTGCGTGAGCACCAACAGGCCGACGGAATCGATATCGAGCCGCCCGGCGGGCGCAAGGCCGAATTTGTGTTTTTCGTTGAAGCTGATGCGGCTGTTATCGCCTTCCCATTGGTTTTCGGAGGTAATCAGTTCGGCGGCGGCTTTATAGCCTTTTTCGGCTTGTGCGCTCACGTAGCCGACGGGCTTGTTGAGCAGAATGGTTACACGCGCGGCTTGTTTTTCGTGCGCCTGTTTGTCGAGGTCGATGCGGTCGGCGGTGGTGACTTTTTGGCCGAGCACGGCGGTTTGGCCGTTGACTTTCACCCAGCCTTGTTCGATGTAGCTGTCGGCCTCGCGGCGGGAACACAAGCCGAGTTCGGCCATGCGTTTGGAGAGGCGCTGCGGCTCTTGGGGGGAATTTTGCATATCTTCTTTCAGACGGCCTTTAAATGATGATAGACGGATTATAGCGGAAATGCGCCGCTGCGCCTTATTGGCGCATGGCTTGCAGCTCGTGTTTGTCGGATAAAAAGGCCGTCTGAACGCTTTATCACTATTTTTTACATGAAACTATCTTTCTGCCTTTAGGTTTTCAGACGGCCTTTCTGTAAATCTGTATTTAAACTACGTTGATGCGCTTAAAAACCACATTCCGCCGCCCTTCGACAATGCGTTCTAAAATAAAACTACACAATTGATTTTTATGCCACTTCCGGGCTATTGCCAAGCAGCAGACGCCTGCCTATAATCCGCCGCAACTGGGCACACTGCCCTTTCCAACCGATTTCCGGAGCTTTTGCATGAATACCCGTATTGAGGCCGACCTGCTCGGCGAACGCCCGATTCCCGCTGATGTTTATTGGGGCATCCACACTTTGCGTGCGATGGAAAATTTCAATATTTCCAATCAGAAAATCAGCGATATTCCCGAATTGGTGCGCGGCATGGTGATGGTAAAAAAAGCGGCGGCGCTGGCCAACGGCGAGCTGGGCGTGATTCCTGCGCACATTGCCGAAGCCATTGTCGGCGCCTGCGACGAGGTGCTGCACCAAGGCCGCTGCCTCGACCAATTTCCTTCCGATGTGTATCAGGGCGGCGCGGGCACGTCGGTGAATATGAACACCAATGAAGTCATCGCCAATCTGGCGCTGGAAGGGCTGAACATCGAAAAAGGCCATTATGATGTCATCGACCCGATGGATCACGTCAACGCCAGCCAGTCGACCAATGATGCCTTCCCCACCGGCTTCCGCATTGCGCTGTTCAACAGCATCATGAAGCTTTCATTCAAAATCAGCTGCCTGAAACAGGCGTTTGAAGAAAAAGCGCTTGAATTCGACGATATTCTGAAAATGGGGCGTACTCAGCTGCAAGATGCGGTGCCGATGACGGTGGGGCAGGAATTCGCGGCTTTTGCCGTATTGCTCGAAGAAGAAATGCGCAATCTCTCACGCGCCGCCGAGCTGCTGCTGGAAGTGAATCTCGGCGCCACCGCCATCGGCACCGGAGTGAATACGCCGCCGGGTTATGCCGCGCTGGCGGTAGAAAAACTCAGCCTGGTCAGCGGCCTGCCCTGCACGCCCGCACCGAATCTGATTGAAGCCACCTCCGACACCGGCGCTTATGTAATGGTGCACGGCGCGCTCAAACGCACGGCGGTGAAGCTCTCGAAAGTGTGCAACGATTTACGCCTGCTCTCTTCCGGCCC
>CAYVIS010000217.1:0-3504 GCA_964451565.1 uncultured Neisseria sp. | reverse complement strand
CGGGCAGACACGGAAACGGGTTCAGACATAACAAGCCTTGTGATAAATCAAAATCGAATGAAAAAATGCTGGCAAATCGGCCAAGCCGTATTATACTGCAAGCTCGTAACGAATCCCACTCACACAAGTCTGCGCCGTCAGGCCGGGCCAGAAAGGAGAAAGAAGATGTATAAGCATTTAGTGGTAGCCGTCGACGGCAGCGCAACCTCCCTCAACGCCTTGAAACATGCCGCCAGCTTGGCCAGCATCGGCGACACCAAGCTGACGCTGGTTCACGTAGCCAATCCCGCGGAATATATGGCGTTGGCACCGGAATTCCTGCAACACGAGAGCTACGAAGCCGCTGCGGTAGCGCAGGGCAATGAAGTGTTGGATTTCGCCGAAAAAAGCGCCCGCGAACAAGGCGTGGCAACCGTGCAGAAACATCTGCTGGTGGCCAACAAAGGCGCACGTGAAATGGCGCAAGAGCTGGTGGACTATGCCGATGAGCAAGGTGCCGACCTGCTGGTTTTGGGCACTCATGGCCGCACCGGCCTGATGCATCTGCTGATGGGCAGCTTTGCCGAAACCGTAATGCGCCAAAGCCATCTGCCGCTGCTGGTTATCCGCAGCGAAGGTGAAGACGACGAATAAATACGCATAACACGATAGGCCGTCTGAAAGCTTGAACACAGCTTTCAGACGGCCTTGTTGCTTGCGGGATAGAGCCTAGAGCCGGTTTGGAAAAACAGTGATTTCAATCAGGCGTAGCCGCATCACGATCGGCCTCATCACAGGTTCGGTTATTCAGCCGCCAGCAAAACAACGCATCAGCGGAACCAGCCGCGCACGGCTTCCAATCCGCCGTGGTTGATGCACAGATCCGCGTGTTGTCGGGCTTTCGGCTTGGCACGGTAAGCCACGCCGAAGCCAGCCACCTCCAGCATCGGAATATCATTGGCACCATCACCCATCGCCAAGACCTGTTCGGGTTGCAGACCCAATATCTCGCGGTGTTGGCGCAGCAAATCTGCTTTCGCCTGAGCGTCGATAATGCGGCCGAGCAGGCGGCCGGTGAGTTTGCCGTCTACCACTTCCAAAACATTGGCGTAAGCATAATCCAGCCCCAATTGCTGCTTCAGACGTTCGGTAAAGAACGTGAAGCCGCCGGAAACCAACATAAACTTCACACCATGCTGTTTGCATTCGTTGAGTAGAAATTCCGCACCCGGCGAGAGCTGCAACACCCGGTCGTAGACGCTCTGCAATACGCTTTCGTCCAAACCTTCAAGCAAACCCACGCGCTGGCGCAGTGACTGTTCGAAATCCAGCTCGCCGCGCATCGAACGCTCGGTGATTTCCGCCACTTGCGCTTTCAGGCCGACACCGGCTGCGATTTCGTCGACGCATTCGATGGTAATCAGCGTCGAATCCATATCGCTGACAATCAAGCCCAAATCGCCGAATGCGATATCGGGCAACACGGCATAATCGACTTGCTGGCGGTCAAGAATAGCGGCTGCGGCTTCGGGCAGCACGAAACCGTCGGGCACGCCGATGCGAACAACGCTGGGCGAATAGGGCTGGGCGGCGGGAAAATCATTTAAATCGCGGGAAGCGATATCGGGATGTTGGAGCACCAAAACTTGCGGCATGATGGTTTCTCTTGAATGGAATGGTGGGAAATAAGCGCTGATTATACCGCAAGCGGCTTGGGTGCCGACAAGTTGCTGCATTTTGTGGTATTGAATGGGAGTGGCGGGAGGCCGCCTGAAAGGCAAGCGGGCAATAAAAAACGCTTTCCGAACCGATGGGAAAGCGTTTCAACTATCTGGCACGCCCACGGGGATTCGAACCCCGGTTGCCGCCGTGAAAGGGCAGTGTCCTAGGCCTCTAGACGATGGGCGCGTAACCGAAGCGCGAACTATACCGAAGCGGCTGTTGCTTGTCAATGGCGGCCGCGGCGGCGTTATTCTTCGTCGTGTGGTTGCCAGGCGTTTTTTAAGGCCGTCTGAATGATGTCCATATCGAAACCGCGATAGGCGAGAAAGCGCATCTGTTTGTGCTTTTCAGCCAAATCGGCGGCGGGTTGTTTGAATTTTTTGCGCAATACTTCGATGGCGGCGGCCTGTTCGCTGTCGCGGTCGGGCATCAGTTCGCGCACAATGTCCTCACTCACGCCTTTGGCCGCCAGCGCCTGTTTGAGCCTGAGCTTGCCGTGTTGGCGGCTTTTGCTGTGGATGTAGGCTTCGGCATAGCGCGTGTCGGATTGCCAATGGCGTTCGGCAAATTCGTTTAATACGGCTTCCACTTCGTCTTCGCTCTCGGCATGCGACGCGAGCTTGCGTTTGAGCTCGGCACGGCTGATTTCGCGGCGGGAAAGGATATCCATCGCGCGGGCGCGTAGGGATTTTTCGGGTTTCATGGGGTTAAGTTGTTTTTTTGGGGGGCGGTGGGGGAAGCAAACCTTGCGGTTTGCCATCCTCACCCTAGCCCTCTCCCTGTTGCTCAAAGAGGGCAGATTGACACGCTGCGCTAGTCAATCTAGGCCGGAGAGGGAATTAGGTTACAGGCCGTCTGAACAATTGCTGTTGTGCAAACATGCTTTATCGCTTGAACAATAAAGCTCTAAATGCTCGAGGCCGTCTGAAACCTCTCAAACTTCAGCAACTGAGTCCCCTCTCCTTCAGGGAGAGGGTTAGGGTGAGGGTGGTAAGCCGCAAGGCTTACTCAACGCCAGCCTCCAGCGCAACGGTAACTGCTCACCCATCCGGCAATGTAGATTTTTGTAGGGGGCAATAAGGCCTAGCCGCATTGCACCGACTCACGCATTTTCAAAGTTTGCAGAAGCGGCTGACGTCCGCTAATCGACGCAATGCGCTGACGCTTTATTGCGCCCTACAAAAATCACTCATCTTGAGTGGATAAAAAACAGGCTCACCGGCAGTAATCTTTCAGACGGCCTCTGCTTCACTCATCTTTATCTTTCTGCGGGCGCAGGTTCTCATAAATTTCGGGCAGGCTGCCGATGAGCCAGTCGGGTTTGGTGTCTTTATTGTGCACCAATTCCTGCATGTCGCCGTAGCCGAAGGTGACGCCTACGGAGAGGCAGCCGGCGGCTTTGGCAGCGAGGATGTCGTTGGCGGAATCGCCCACCATCAGCATGTCGGCGGGGTTGATGCCCAACACTTCGGCGACATGCAGCAGCGGCAGCGGGCTGGGTTTTTTCTCGGCCAAGCTGTCGCCGCCGAGAATCAGGCTGAAGTAGTCGGCCAGACCGAGTTGTTTTAATAATTCGACGGCGAGGATTTCGTTTTTGTTGGTAATCACCACCAGCGGGATGCCGAGCGATTTGAGCAGGCCGAGGCCGGCTTCGGTTTCGGGGTAGGGGCGGGTGAAGTCGCTGAGGTGGTCGCGATAATAGCGGATGAAAAAGCTGAAGCCTTGTTCCCATTCTTCTTGCGGGGCGCTTTCGTCGCGGCTGTGGGTGAGCACGCGGTGCACGAGGTTGGCGATGCCGTCGCC
>CAYVIS010000216.1:0-3546 GCA_964451565.1 uncultured Neisseria sp. | reverse complement strand
ACTACCGCACCAATGATTTGTACGATTTTGCCTTGGCTCATTATCGTATCCTATTTTAAGTGCAAGGCCGCGCCTTAAACGGCGGCGGCACCTGCCACAATTTCTGACAACTCTGTGGTAATCGCGGCTTGGCGCGATTTGTTGTAAATCAGGCGCAATTCTTTAATGGCATTGCCTGCGTTGTCGGTGGCGGCTTTCATCGCTACCATACGCGCGGCTTGTTCGGATGCCATATTGTCGCTCAACGCCTGATAAACCACAGACTCTAAATAACGGCGGACTAAGTATTCCAACACAGTGGCCGGGCTGGGTTCATAGCGGTAATCCCAGCTGTAGTCGCTGTGTTCGCTGACAGCTTCCATGGTGTTTTCGCCGATGGGCAACAGGGTTTCCAAGCGCGGTTCTTGGCGCATGGTGTTGACGAAGCCCGAATACACCAGATGAATCACATCCAGACGGCTGTTTTCATAACGCTGGAAGATTTCGGTCATGGCGCCCAGCAGCAATTCCATCCGGGGCGTGTCGCCCAAGTTGGTCACGCTGGCAATCACGTTCAAACCGATGCGTTGACAGGCGGCCAGGCCTTTGCTGCCGAGGCACACCACATCCACTTCGACGCCTTGCTCCTGATATTCCTTCACTTGCGCCAAGAATTTCTTCAAGACGTTTGCATTCAGGCCGCCGCACAAACCTTTGTCGGTGGTAATCAGGATAAAACCGGCACGCTGCACGCCGCCGCGATGGGGTTCGAGCAGCTTCACGCCGTGGTCGGAGTGGGTCTGGGCCAGATGACCCATCACCAAACGCACTTTTTCAGCATACGGGCGCGCTAAGCGCATCCGCTCTTGAGTCTTCCGCATCTTAGAGGTTGACACCATCTGCATCGCTTTAGTGATCTTTTGGGTATTTTGAACACTACGGATTTTGGTGAGAATCTCTTTTCCTACTGCCATTTCAGACTCCTTTCATCCGAATTCTTACGCTTGGTAGCTGTAAGAAGATTTAAAGGATTTCATGGCTTCGGTCAGCGCTTGCTCATTTTCATCAGACATCGCACCTGAAGCATTAACGGCATCCAAAACAGCGGGCTGCTGGGTGCGGACATGATTCAGAAACTCAGCTTCAAACGCCAAGGCTTTAGATACCGGAACGTCTTCGTAAGAGCCGTTGTTGATGGCCCACAAGGTCAGCGCCATTTCAGCGGTATTGAGGGTGCTGAATTGTTTTTGTTTCATCAATTCGGTCACTACTTCACCGTGTTGCAGCTGTTTGCGGGTAGCCTCATCCAAATCCGAAGCGAATTGGGAGAACGCCGCCAGCTCGCGGTATTGCGCCAATGCCAAACGGATACCGCCACCCAGCTTTTTAATCACTTTGGTTTGCGCCGCACCACCTACGCGCGATACGGAAATACCGGCGTTGATTGCAGGGCGGATACCGGAGTTGAACAGGTCGGTTTCCAAAAAGATTTGGCCGTCGGTAATCGAAATCACGTTGGTCGGTACGAACGCGGATACGTCACCGGCTTGGGTTTCAATAATCGGCAGCGCGGTCAAAGAGCCGGTTTTGCCTTTTACTTCACCGTTGGTGAGTTTTTCCACTTCGTCGGCATTGATACGTGCGGCACGCTCGAGCAGACGGCTGTGCAGATAGAATACGTCGCCGGGGTAGGCTTCGCGACCGGGAGGACGGCGCAACAGCAGGGAAATCTGACGATAGGCTACGGCTTGTTTCGACAAGTCGTCGTAAACAATCAGAGCATCTTCACCGCGGTCGCGGAAGAATTCGCCCATGGTGCAACCGGCATACGGTGCGATAAATTGCAGCGCAGCCGCTTCTGAAGCGGTGGCTGCTACGACGATGGTGTGTTCCATCGCGCCGTGCTCTTCCAGTTTGCGTACCACGTTGGCAATCGAAGATGCTTTTTGACCCACGGCAACGTAGATACAAATCACACCAGTGCCTTTTTGGTTCACAATGGCGTCCAAAGCAACAGCCGTTTTACCGGTTTGACGGTCACCAATAATCAGCTCACGCTGACCGCGACCAATCGGCACCATCGAGTCGATGGCTTTCAGGCCGGTCTGCATCGGTTGATCTACCGATTGACGGGCAATCACGCCCGGGGCAATTTTTTCAATCGGCGCAGTCAATGCGGTGTTAATCGGGCCTTTGCCGTCAATCGGGCGACCCAGTGCATCTACTACACGACCAACCAGCTCGCGGCCAATCGGTACTTCTAAAATGCGACCGGTACAGGTAACGGTATCGCCTTCTTTAATGTGTTCGTATTCACCCAACACAACGGCACCAACGGAGTCACGCTCCAAGTTCATGGCCAAGCCGAAAGTGTTGTCGGGGAATTCGAGCATTTCACCTTGCATCACGTCTGACAGGCCGTGTACGCGAACAATACCATCGGTAACGGAAATCACGGTACCACGGGTACGGACTTCGGCGTTTGCCGACAGGTTCTCGATTTTGGCTTTAATCAAATCGCTAATTTCAGCAGGATTAAGCTGCATGAAAACTCTCCTAATTTGTCATAGCCGCATGCAAGGCATTTAACTTACCTTGCAACGACAAATCCAATACCTGGTCACCCACTTCTACTTTCACGCCGCCGATAAGCTCGGGATCCACCTGTGAGGTGACTTCCAAACTGCTGCCGAAGCGTTTTTGCAAATCGGCAGTCAAATCGGCCAGCTGGGCATCGGTCAGCGCATAAGCGCTGCTGATAACGGCTCGCTGGGTATGGTTCAGCGCCAGGGTTAAGTCTTGGTATTGTGCATAAACTTCAGGCAAAACCTGCAGACGTTTTTGCTCGGCCAACACAGACACGAAATTTTTTAAATTTGCATCTTGCAGACCGACCAATTCTGTCAGCATGGCTGCTTTTTCAACAGCGCCTGTTTCCGGCTGTTCGATGAGTGAAACAACTTTTTCCTGCTGCACCACCGATGCCAGTTGTTGCAGTCCGCCCAACCAAGACTCAGTTTGGTTTTTCTCTTGGGCCAAACCGAACAATGCTTTCGCATAGGGTCTGGCAATCGTTGCGAACTCAGCCATAAGATTACAGCTCCTGTTTCAGGGCGTTGAGCATTTGTGCGTGTTTGTCAGCATTGACTTCGCTGCGCAAAATGGACTCGGCACCTTTCACCGCCAAGGCAGCCACCTGTTCACGCAAAGCTTCGCGGGCGCGGTTGGCTTCTTGTTCGACATCGGCTTTGGCTTGGGCTGTGATACGGGCAGCTTCGGAGGAAGCCTGATCTTTGGCTTCTTCAACGATTTTCGCTGCGCGTTTCTCGGCATTGGCTACCATTTCGGCAACCTGATTACGTCCTTCGGCTAAGAGTTCTGCAACACGCTTTTCTGCCTGCTCAAAATCGCTCTTACCGCGCTCGGCAGCAGCCAAGCCCTCGGCGATTTTGTCGGCGCGCTCGTCCAACGCTTTTGCAATCGGCGGCCACACGAATCTCATGGTGAACCAGACCAGAATGAAAAAGACGATTAACTGCGCAAATAAGGTTGCATTTAAATTCACTT
>CAYVIS010000215.1:0-3591 GCA_964451565.1 uncultured Neisseria sp. | reverse complement strand
TTTGCAGGCTTATTTTTCTCAATCTGTTGTGTAAACAACGCGGTTATTTCCTACAAATAAGGCCGTCTGAAACATAGGAAAATGAACATGGGTAACGAATTTCAAATCCCCGATGCCAAAGGCTAGCGCTGTGGTTTCGCCGCCATTTTCGGCCGTCCGAATATGGGAAAATCGACGCTGATGAACCACTTAATCGGCTAACAAATCAGCATCACCGGCAAAAAACGAAATAGGTATCCACAACATGATAAAACCTTATCCTTATTGGAAAGTGTTGGCGACATTTTTATTCCTGGGCGGTTTGCCGGGAAGCTTTTTGTATCTTGTCACAATTTATATAAGGGAATGCGTGTTTCTTAAAATGTGCAGTGTGGAGCAAGGCTTTTCGTTTTTATCTTTATTGGGTTCCGGCGCGTTAATAGGTACGCCGAGCGCATTGATTACCGGCATGGCAGCCTGCATCGGCAAGTGGCGCAGAGTGCGCGGCGATTATGTAAAATGTGCCGTTGCCAGATTGTTAGCCTCGTTGCCGTTGTCATTGATATTGCTGGCAGAAGGCATGCAGCTTGACACCCGTTTTATCCTGATGGTGATTTTGTTGCCGCTGTGCGGTATGGTGAGCGCTTTATTGTTGGGGCGTTTGTGTTTTCCAACGGCAGATATTTCAGACGGCCTGTTGCCAGAATCAAGAAAGAATCAAAATGAACCATGAATTTCAAATCCCCGATGCCAACGGCTACCGCTGCGGTTTTGCCGCCATTGTCGGCCGCCCCAACGTGGGCAAATCAACGCTGATGAACCACTTAATCGGCCAAAAAATCAGCATCACCAGCAAAAAAGCGCAAACCACGCGCCATAAAGTAACCGGCATTTACACCGACGATTCCGCGCAATTTGTGTTTGTCGATACCCCCGGCTTTCAAACCAACCACCGCAACGCGCTCAACGACCGCCTGAATTTGAATGTGACCGAAGCGATGAGCGGCGTGGACGTGATTGCGTTTGTGATTGAAGCAATGCGTTTTACCGATGCCGACCGCGTGGTGTTGAAGCAGTTGCCGAAACACACGCCGGTGTTGCTGGTGGCGAACAAAATCGATAAAGACAAAGCCAAAGACAAGCTGGCGTTGGATGCGTTTATCGCCGAAGTGCGCGCCGAATTTGAGTTTGCCGGTGTGGAAGTGGTGAGCGCCAAACACGGCCTGCGCATCGCCAACCTGCTCGAAACGCTCAAGCCTTTCCTGCCCGAGAGCATTCCGATGTATCCAGAAGACATGGTCACGGACAAATCCAGCCGTTTCTTGGCGATGGAAATCGTGCGCGAGAAGCTGTTCCGCTATTTGGGCGAGGAGCTGCCGTATGCCATGAATGTGGAGGTGGAGCAATTTGAAGAAGAGGAAAGCGGCCTTTACCGCATTTATATCGCGGTGTTGGTGGACAAAGACAGCCAAAAAGCCATCTTAATCGGCAAAGGCGGCGAGCGCTTGAAGAAGATTTCCACCGAAGCGCGGCTGGATATGGAAAAGCTGTTTGACACCAAAGTGTTTTTGAAAGTGTGGGTGAAGGTGAAATCGGGCTGGGCCGACGACATCCGTTTTCTGCGCGAGCTGGGTTTGTAAGCCGAATGCCTTGCGCTTTTCAGACGGCCTCAATCCGATGCCGTCTGAATCCGTTGTCCACCGTTCAGACGGCCTTAATCTTGTATATAAACCGATTCGGAGAAACTCCATCGGCTGACCAAGCTGTTTGATTGAATAGAAAAGATGCACCGATAAAGAATGTTTCAGTTAGAATAGAGGCCGTCTGAAAAACCAATATCAAGGAAACGCCAAACCATGCAATACCTGATTGTAAAACACAGCCACATGGTGTTTGTGTCCATTACCATTATCCTTTTCAACCTGCGCTTCTGGATGCTGGCCGCCCGCCCGCAAAAGCCACTGCCCGGCATTCTGAAAGCCATGCCGCACATCAACGACACCATGTTGCTGTTTACCGGCTTGTGGCTGATGAAAATCACCCATTTCACCCCGTTTGGCAATGCCAACTGGCTGGGCGTGAAGCTCTTGCTGGTGCTGGCCTATATCGCCATCGGCATCATCACCCTCAAAGCCGTGCCGCGTTCGCCCAAGGCCAATGTCGGCTACGTTTTGTGTTTGGCCTGCTTGTGCACCATCATTTATCTGGCGTGGTACAAACCGTTTTAACAAGGCCGTCTGAACCATGAATCCTGTCCAAACCGCCGTGATTGCGCTCGGCAGCAATTTGAGCAACCCCGCTGCGCAGGTCGAAGCTGCGCTGATGGCGATTGCAGCGCATACTGAAATCGAACTGCTGCGCCGCTCGTCGCTCTATATCACAGCGCCCGTGGGTTATGACAATCAGCCCGATTTCGTCAACGCCGTCTGCCTGGTAGCAACCACGCTCGACGGCACGGCGCTGTTGGCCGTGCTCAACCGCATCGAGGCCGATTTCGGACGCGAACGCAGCTTCCGCAATGCCCCGCGCACACTCGATTTGGATATTATCGATTATAATCACGAGCGCAGCGCCGACCCGCACCTGACCCTGCCGCATCCGCGCGCGCACGAGCGCAGCTTTGTGATGCAGCCCTTGGCCGAAATTGCGCCGGATTATAGGATTGGCAGCCACGGCCGCGCCGCCGAATTGGCCGCCGAGTTGGGCAGCGACGGTATCCGCCCTTTAAACCCTCCCGCATAGGAAACCACATGCATTACCGCTATATCGTTGTAGAAGGCTCTATCGGCAGCGGCAAATCCGAACTCAGCCGCCGTTTGGCGCAATATTTCGATGCGCTGCACCTTACCGAAAGCCCCGAGCGCAATCCGTTTCTGGAGCAGTTTTACCTCAATGCCGCCAACCACGGCTTGGCAACCGAGCTGTATTTCCTGATGCGTCGTGCGGAAGCGGTGGAGGTGATCAACACAGAAGAAGAGAAAAACGGCCGCATCGTTGCCGATTTTCTGCTCGAAAAAGACCAGATTTTCGTGCCTGCCGTGTTGAGCGGGCGTGAGCCGGGCAATGAGCAGACGCTGTTTTGGGAAATGAAGCGTAAAGTGATGCCCGAATATCCCGTGCCCGATTTGGTGGTGTATCTGCAAACTTCCGACGAAGCGGCGCAAAAGCGGCTGCAAAAAAACAACAGCGGCCTGCTGAATATTTTCCCCAGCGGCTATCTGGCGCAAATCCAAGACGAATACCGGCGCTTTTTCCATCTCTATCAAAACGCGCCTTTGCTGATTGCCAATGCCGACGAAATGGATTTTGCCGATAACGACGACCACTTCGAAATGCTGCTGCGTGCCATGAGCAATATGCAGGGCAGCCGCCATTATCTGAATTTGAGCGAATAAATGCGGCAAACAAGCTTTCAGACGGCCTGCATCACCAAAGGCCGTCTGAAACGTTTACGGCATGCGAGCAAACAGTCTAAAAAAATATTTGAAATCCAAGCGCTACAACCCATATAAGCCGCATCTCACCTTACACAAGAGAACACCATGATTACCGTCAATACCTTGCAAAAAATGAAAGCCGAAGGCGAAAAAATCGCCATGCTCACCGCTTATG
>CAYVIS010000214.1:0-3593 GCA_964451565.1 uncultured Neisseria sp. | reverse complement strand
GATTTTGATTTATCACAAGGCTTGTTATGTCTGAACCCGTTTCCGTGTCTGCCCGCCGTTTCGGCGGCATCAGCCGTTTATATGGCAATGAAGCCTTACAGCGCTTCACGGAAGCGCACGTGTGCGTGGTAGGTGTGGGCGGCGTGGGCTCTTGGGCGGTAGAAGCTTTGGCGCGCTCGGGCATCGGCCGTTTAACCCTGATTGATTTGGACAACGTGGCCGAATCGAATGTCAACCGCCAGCTGCACGCGCTCACCGATGATTTCGGCAAGGCCAAAGTATCGGCACTGCACGAGCGCATCCTGCAAATCAACCCTGCCTGCAAAGTGACCGAAATCGAAGATTTCGTGACCGAAGACAACCTGGCCGAATTGTTCAGACGGCCTTTTGATTTTGTGATTGACGCCATCGACCAAATCCGCGTAAAAGCCGCAATGGCTGATTATTTTGTGAAACAGCGGCAACCGTTTATCCTCAGCGGCGGCGCGGGCGGCCAAAAAAATCCCGCCCTGATTCAGACGGCCGATTTAAGCCGCGTGACCCACGACCCGCTGCTGGCCAATCTGCGCTACACCCTGCGCAAACGCTATGGTTTCAGCCGCGATGCCAAAGCCAAAATGCGCGTGCCCTGCGTGTATTCCACCGAAAACATCACCCCGCCGCAAACCGCCGAAGCCTGCGCCACCGATGCCGCACCGCAGGGTTTGTCGTGCGCCGGTTATGGTGCGAGCATGTTGGTGACTGCCACCTTCGGCCTCTATTGCGCCCAAGCCGCTATCGACCACATCGGCAGCCGCGCATGAGCACCGCCGCCGAACGCGCCGACATCCACCCTTCCGAGCACGCGCTTGCGTGGGTGTTCGGCCAGCCCGTAACCGATTTGCCGCAGGATCTGTTTATCCCGCCCGACGCGCTGAAAGTGGTGTTGCACAGCTTTCAGGGTCCGCTCGATTTGCTGCTCTATCTCATCCGCAAGCAGAATATTGATGTGCTCGATATTCCGATGATGAAAATCACCGAGCAATATCTGCACTACATCGCGCAAATGGAAGCGCACCAATTCGATTTGGCCGCCGAATACTTATTGATGGCGGCGGTGCTGATTGAAATCAAATCGCGGCTGCTGCTGCCGCAACCGGAAAACATCGAAGACGACGAAGCCGCCGACCCGCGCGCCGAGCTGGTGCGCCGTCTGCTGGCTTATGAGCAGATGAAACTGGCCGCACAAGGCCTCGATGCCCTGCCCCGCGCCGGCCGCGATTTCGCTTGGGCATATCTGCCGCTGGAAATCGCCGCCGAAGCGCGCCTGCCCGAAGTGCAGATTGCCGACCTCACCCAAGCCTGGCTGGCGATTCTGTCGCGCGCCAAACACACCCGCAGCCATGAAGTGGTGCGCGAAGCCATTTCCGTGCGCGCACAGATGACCGCCATCCTGCGCCGCCTGCGCGACGGCAGCTGTCTGTTCCACCAATTGTTCAAACCCGAACAAGGCGCGGCCTATGTGGTGGTGAACTTTATCGCCCTGCTCGAATTGGCCAAAGAAGGGCTGGTGCGGATTGTGCAGGCGGAAGGCTTTGATGTGATTGAAATACATCTGCAAGACGGCAGCGATGGTATGCTTTCAGACGGCCTTGAAGCATAAAACAGGCGGCTATTTATGGTAAATGAGAAATAAAACAGTTCAATACATTCAGGTGGCTGAGCTTGTCGAAGCCATGCTCAGATGCAAGAGCGGCTTCGACAAGCTCAGCCACCTGTTTTGATTTTTACGATAGATTAATGTGTAGATTTCATTCCAATTCACTATAGTTTCAGGCCGTCTGAAAAAATAACAAACACAAAAGGAGAAACCATGCCGCAAAACCCCGCCGTGTACGGCCACTTATCCGCACACTACCTCGGTCTGCCCCACTGCCGCGCCATCGGTTTGACACTCGAACACACCGAGCAGCGCCGCCCCACTCTGAGCATCGCCCACCGCGCCGATTTGCTCGGCCGCAGCGACAGCGCCACCATCCACGGCGGCGCCGTTTGCGCGTTGGTCGATGTCGCCTCCGCCTGCGCCGTGGCTGCCCACCTACCCGATTACGAAGTGCTCGCCACCCTCGACCTGCGCCTCGACTACATGCACCCCGCCCGCAACGACCGCCCCGTTTATGTGCGCGCCACCTGCCACCGCCTCGCCGGACAAGTCGCCTTCGTGCGCAGCCGCTGCTATCAAGACCACCCCGACGACCCCATCGCGCTGGCCACCGCCACCTTTATGCGCACGCCGTTAGCAGACGCCAACAAACAGCAACTCAGCGCCTTCCTCGCACAAGGCCGCATCA
Source organism: uncultured Neisseria sp. (assembly GCA_964451565.1). GTDB lineage: Bacteria > Pseudomonadota > Gammaproteobacteria > Burkholderiales > Neisseriaceae > Neisseria. The sequence goes on along the minus strand of CAYVIS010000214.1, from coordinate 1,263 downwards.
GCCCCGCACCGTTTCCGCCGCCCTCCGTCATCGGCAGCGGTTTCCACACCGACCACCCGCGCAACGCCGAACTCGCCGCGCTGATGCCCTACGCCGCCTTCATCGGCCTGCAAGCGGGCACCGATTCACACGGCAACCGCTGCTACGCCCTGCCCTACACACCCGAACTTATCGGCAACGTATTCCTGCCTGCCCTGCACGGCGGCCTCATCGGCGGCTTTATGGAAAGCTGCGCCGCCCTCTACCTCCACGAACAAGCCCGCCTGAGCGAATTGCCGAAAATGGTCGATTTCTCACTCGACTACCTGCGCTCGGCCAAAGCCGAAACCGCCTACGCCCGCTGCATTCTCACCCGCCAAGGCAGCCGCATCACCAACATCGCCGTCGAAGCCTGGCAACGCGATTCCAGCAAACCGTTTGCCGTCGCGCGTTGTCATTTTCAAATGCCGTAAGCAGCAAAAGGCCGTCTGAAACATGTTTTCAGACGGCCTGATGAACTGACAAACAGATGCAGCATGCCTTCATTTTGTTTACTCCGTTCAAAATATAGTGGATTAGAATTAAATCAGGACACAATTGAACCTGTTTGATGAAGATAAACTCCGTCGCTCCTGCGCAGGCAGAGAGCCCGGTCTGAAGCGCAGCTGCAGTTTATTTGCCATCACAAGCGTTGCTGCAATACGGTCATCTTGAAAATGTATTGATGTGCTATTTTAATTCTAATCAACTATACTTTAACAGCATCGACGAGGCCGTCTGAAAAATGATTCGAGGCCTATTAAGAGCCAATATCGCCTCAGCCGGGATACGCTTGACAATTTATCCGCAACCAAACGCCTTTTTGAGTGAATAAATATGATATTCCGGATAAAATCAAGGTATTCGGAATAATCGTATTCCCAAAAATCATTGATATGTGACCATAAACGGTATTTTTAAAAAATCAGACAAACAAAAAGCCCCGCATCAGCAGGGCTTTTTCAGGTATGACAGAATAAACTTATTCGTCAGCACCGGTGTAAGGACGAACGCTTACGGTTTTACGGTTCAGCGCGCCTTTGGTTGCAAATTCAACATAGCCGTCCACTTTGGCGAACAAGGTGTGGTCTTTACCCATACCTACATTGTCACCGGCGTGAAAACGGGTGCCGCGTTGGCGGACAATGATTGAACCGGCAGGAATCAGTTCGTTGCCGAAGGCTTTCACACCCAGGCGTTTGGCTTCTGAATCGCGGCCGTTTTTAGAGCTACCACCAGCTTTTT
>CAYVIS010000213.1:0-3601 GCA_964451565.1 uncultured Neisseria sp. | reverse complement strand
CCAACAAACCGATGTTGAGCGACCCCAACAAAATCTACCCGGGTCAAAAACTGCGCATTCCGCAATAATCTTCTGTTTGCCTGAAAAGCTTGCAGCCAAGGCCGTCTGAACGTTTCAGACGGCCTTTTTGCGTATGCGAATAACCATATTTTTGCCGCAGAAAGCAGGCTTGCGCCAACAAGTGTTGGTTTGGCGGCGCTTTTTGGCATAAAGCGCTTTTTGCAGGCATGTCACTAATATTTCATACGCCATTATCTGCCTGAAGGTTGATGCTTACATGCCTTTACGAAGTGCATTTTTCTGTTTTTTAGCCTAATATTGCAGCCATCAAAACGATGGACAAAGGATAAATCATGCCACACCGCCACACTGCCACATTCGCGCTCGGCATTATCGGCAGCCTGCTGCTTGCCGCTTGCTCGCCCGCCGAACAGAAAAACCAAGCGCCCGCCGCGTCTGCCGCTTCTGCTACACCCGCCACAGCCGAGGGCGGTGTGAAAAAAGTGGCCATCACCGCGATTGTCGACCATCCGGCGCTGGACAATGTGCGCAAAGGCGTGTTGGAGGAATTGAAGGCGCAGGGCTTTGAAGAGGGCAAAAATCTGCAAGTCGATTTCCAAAGCGCGCAGGGCAGCACCGCTACCGCCGGGCAGATTGCCAAGAAATTTGCGGGCGACAAGCCGGATGTGATTGTGGCGATTGCCACGCCGAGCGCGCAATCAATGGTAGCGGCAACCAAGTCGATTCCGATTGTGTATGCCGCAGTCACCGACCCCGTGGCCGCCAAGCTGGTGCCGTCGTGGGAAGCGTCGAAAACCAATGTTACCGGCGTATCTGACGAGCTGCCGCTGGCGCCGCAAATCGACTTGATGAAGAAAATCGTGCCCAACCTGAAATCGGTGGGCTATGTCTACAGCCCAGGCGAAGTGAATTCCACCATCGTGCTCGACCAGCTCAAAGCCGCGCTGGCGCCGGAAAACATCAGCTTGGCCGCCGCACCTGCGCAACGCAGCGCCGACGTGCCGACTGCTGCGCGCAGCCTCAAGGGTAAGGCCGATTTGATTTACACCTCGCTGGATAACAATGTGGTGTCGTCGTTTGAATCGCTCTATAAAGTGGCGGTGGAAAACAAGCTGCCGCTGGTGGCTTCCGATACCGGCTCGGTGCCGCGCGGCGCGATTGCCGCTTTGGGCGTGAACTATCTGGACATCGGCAAGAAAGCCGGTGATGCGGCGGCGCGGATTCTCAATGGCGAAAAAGCGGGCGATATTCCGTCGATGCGCATGGAAAAGCTGGATTTGATTGTGAGCAAAAAGCATGCCGCCGAGCAGGGGGTGACGCTTTCCGACGAAGTGTTGAGAGAAGCGGCTGAAGTGCAGGAATAAGCCGTTTGAAGCAATCAGGCCGTCTGAAAGCAGACTGCGTTTTCAGACGGCCTTTGCTGTTGTTGGGTATGAGATAAAAGAAACAGAAAATGTCTATAGAAGCTTTATTCGGCGCTTTTGAAAGCGGCCTGATTTACGCCTTAGTGGCGATGGGGGTGTTGATTTCGTTCCGCATCCTCGACTTTCCCGATTTGACCGCCGACGGCAGCTTTCCGCTCGGCGGCGCGGTGGCAGCGGTGTGCATCGTGAGCGGTGTGAATCCGTGGCTGGCTTGCGCGGCGGGGATGCTCGCAGGCGCGGCGGCGGGCGTGATTACCGCCTGGCTGCATGTGTCGCTCGGTATTTTGCAGCTGCTGGCCAGTATTTTGGTGATGGTGGCGCTGTATTCGGTCAACCTGCGCATCATGGGCGCGCCGAATCTGCCGCTGATTGGCGAAGAGAGCGTGTTCACACCGTTTGTGGCGGCGGATTTCAGCAACCAATATTGGGTGCAGCCTGTGGTGATTCTGGGCTTTGTGGTGGCGGCCAAACTGTTGCTGGATTGGTTTTTCTCCACCGAAGCCGGTTTGAGTATGCGCGCGACCGGCGCCAACCTGCGCATGGCGCGTGCGCAAGGCGTGGGCACGTCTAAAATGATTATCGTCGGCATGGCGCTTTCCAATGCGCTGATTGCCTTGGGCGGCGCGCTGTTTGTGCAAACCCAGGGCGGGGCGGACATTTCCATCGGCGTCGGCACCATCGTTATCGGTTTGGCGGCGGTGATTATCGGTGAAACATTGTTGCCGGGCAAACGCATGTGGGTAGTGGTGTTGTCGGTGGTTATCGGCGCGATTCTCTACCGCCTGTTTATCGCGCTGGCGCTCGGCAGCGACACCTTGCGCGATATCGGCTTTGGCCCGCAGGATTTGAACCTGCTCACCGCCGTATTGGTGGTCATCGCCCTGCGCATGCCGTATATCAAACGCTGGTTGAAAAGGAAACAGACATCATGATGCGCGCCGACAACCTCAAAATCACCTTCAATGCCGGTACGCCGATTGAAAACCGTGCCTTACGCGGCATGAGTCTGAATATTGCCGACGGCGAATTTGTGACCGTTATCGGCAGCAACGGCGCGGGCAAATCGACGTTTCTCAACGCCATCAGCGGCGCGCTGACGGTGGATTCCGGCAGCATCGTCATCAACGGCACCGATGTCACCAAAATGCCTGCCCACAAACGCGCGCATCTGGTCGCCCGCGTGTTTCAAGACCCGATGGCAGGCACGTGCGAAGCGCTCAGCATCGAAGAAAACATGGCGTTGGCCTATAAGCGGGGCCGTAAACGCGGCTTGGGTTTGGCGCTGAATGCGGCCAACCGCGAATTGTTTCGCGACAAACTGGCCATGCTCAAACTCGGCCTCGAAAACCGCCTCACCGACCGCATGGGCCTGCTTTCCGGCGGCCAACGCCAAGCCGTGAGCCTGTTGATGGCGAGCCTGCAGCCGAGCAAAATCCTGCTGCTCGACGAACACACCGCCGCGCTCGACCCGAAAACCGCCGCATTTGTGATGGAGCTGACCGACCAAATCGTGCACGAAAACAAACTCACCGCCATGATGGTGACACACTCTATGCGCCAAGCGCTCGACCACGGCAGCCGCACGGTGATGCTGCATCAGGGGCAGGTGGTGTTGGATGTCAGCGGTGAGAAGCGCAAAGGCATGGATGTGCCCGATTTGCTGCGTATGTTTGAGCAGACACGCGGCGAGAAAGTATCGGATGATGCTTTGTTGCTGGGGTAAACAGGGCAGCGCATCGTTGGCTAAAGGCCGCCTGAAACCGTATTGGGATTTCAGACGGCCTTTGGTTTTATGGTGTGACGGGGTGAATTCAATGTAAACGAAAAATTGAGTGGAATGGAAAAATATAGTGGATTAGATTTGAATCAGGACAAGGCGGGGAGCCGCAGACAGTACACCTAGTACGGCAAGGCGAGCCAACGCTGTACTGGTTCAAATCTAATCCACTATATATAAAAAATAAGATAGAGTGGGACGATGCAGTATCCGTTTGCATTTCGCTCTCCACGCTGCGCGCTTATAGTAAGAGGCCGTCTGAAAGCTGAACGTTTTCAGACGGCCTTGCTTTATTGTGCGGCCAGTTGCAGCAATTCGTTGGCATGGCTGCGGGTGGTGTCGGTGATGGTTTCGCCGCCGAGCATACGGGCGATTTCTT
>CAYVIS010000212.1:0-3611 GCA_964451565.1 uncultured Neisseria sp. | reverse complement strand
CCGCCAAATGGCGCCGCGCCGCACTGATTAATATCGCCAACATGGGCTATTTCTCTTCCGACCGTTCGATTGCCGATTATGCCGAGCATATTTGGAACATCAAACCGCTCACCCGCGAAGAGCTGCCGCCCAACGGCGATTGAGCCGCAGGCGGATAAACCCGTCCGTATCGGCAAAGGCCGTCTGAACATGGTTTCAGACGGCCTTGTTTATTTGAAAATAAACGAATCTTGCGGCTATATCGCTTTCTTGAAAACCTCTGGTCAAGATTCTTTGCAAAATACCATTTTCGTCGCTCTTGTGCAGGCATACTGCTGTCTGGAATAATTTTTTTAGATGACTTTTAATCCTTATTCCCTCACGTATCTGGCAATTTTCTATATTTTGAACTCAAAATATAGTCAAGGCCGTCTGAAAGATGAAAGCAGTTTCTGTTTCGTACACGATTTCTTAGAAAGCCAAAATTTCTACTCGTATCACGTTTGCGCTTCATGGCCGCGCGGCCACCTACTTTTCTTTGCTCCGCCTACTCAAAGAGCACCTACGGTGAGAAAAGTAGGCAAAAGAAAGGCGGCCGCGGTTGCAGGTTTGGCTACGCCAAACTTCCCTCACTGCGCGGGCTTTTTGCGGCGGCTTTGAGTCGCTACGCTCCGACAAAGCCTTTTTCTCCGCAAAAATCCCGCTCCGTTCGGCTGCGCCAGCGGGCGGGCCGGGAGTAGGTGAGGTTACTGTGGTGCAGAGATTTTGAGTTTCTGAATATCGAATATTACTGCGATGTTGATTCTATATTTTTACAGAAGTTGAAAATTTATTCCGGACAGCAGTGTGCCTTCGCAGGAACGTACAAATATATTTTTTGCACCTCAGGCCGTCTGAAAACCACCATATTCAAATAAGAAACCTACGCAGCAACCGCTTGTCCGATAGCCAAACCGCTGCGGCAGCAAAAATATCGTTTGGCAACGGCTGCAAACTGTTTATACCCGCTGCGATTGGGCGTAAAATCCGCCCATGATGAGTGATAACACATGTTTCCATTGCGGGCTGGACGTGCCCGAAAATCTGGATTTGCCGATTGTTTACGAAGGCGAAAACCGTCCGGCCTGCTGCGCGGGCTGTCAGGCTGTGGCGCAGAGCATTATTGATGCCGGGCTGGGCAGCTATTACAAACAGCGCACCGCTGACGCAGAAAAAGCCGCGTTGCCGCCTGCCGAAATTCTGGAGCAGCTCAAGCTTTACGATTTGCCCGAAGTGCAGGCCGATTTTGTTGAAACGCAGGGGGAAGGGCGCGAGGCGGTATTGATGCTGGGCGGCATCACCTGCGCGGCCTGCGTGTGGCTGATTGAGCAGCAATTGCTGCGTCTGCCGGGCGTGGTGCGGGTAGATTTGAACTACAGCACCCGCCGCGTGCGCGTGGCGTGGAATCATGAGCAGGTGGCGCTTTCCGATATTTTGTTGCGCATTCAAAACACGGGCTATACCGCCGCGCCTTACGACGCCCAAAAAGTGGAAGAGCAGGCGCAGAAAGAGCGCAAACGGTCGCTGATTCGTTTGGCGGTGGCGGGTCTGAGCATGATGCAGACGATGATGTTTGCCATTCCCACTTATCTTTACAACGACATCGAGCCGCAATACCTCACCATTCTGCATTGGGGCGCGCTGCTGATGGCGCTGCCCGCCATTTTCTATTCCGCCGTGCCGTTTTACCAAGGCACGCTGCGCGATTTGCGCAACCGCCGCGTCGGCATGGATACGCCGGTGGCGATTGCGATTGTGCTGGCGTTTGCCGCCGGGCTGTATGCGCTGGCGAGTAATGCGGGGCAGGGCATGTATTTCGAATCGATTGCCATGTTTGTGTTTTTCCTGCTGGCCGGGCGCTATATGGAGCAGGTGGCGCGGCGCAAGGCGGGTGATGCGGCGGAGCGGCTGGTGAAGCTGGTGCCCGCGTTTTGCCACAAATTGGCGGATTATCCGCATAGCGATGCAAGTGAAGAAGCCGCTGTGGTGCGGCTGCAGGCGGGTGACGTGATTGTGGTGCGGCCGGGCGAAGTGGTGCCGGTCGACGGCACGGTGTTGGCAGGCGAGAGCGAGGTCAACGAAGCCATGCTCACCGGCGAGAGCGTGCCGGTGGCCAAAAGCGCAGGCAGCGCCGTGGTGGCGGGCACGCTCAATGCCGTCGGCCCTTTGATTGTGCGCACCGATGAAACCGGCAGCCAAACGCGGCTGGCGCACATTGTGAAGCTGCTCGACCGCGCATTGGCGCAAAAACCGCGCCTGGCCGAGCTGGCCGACCGCTACGCTTCATCGTTTGTACTCGGCCTGCTGCTGATGGCCGTGCCCGTATTTATCGGCTGGTGGCTGTATGCCGATGCCGCGCAGGCGCTGTGGATTACCGTGTCGCTGCTGGTGATTACCTGTCCGTGCGCGCTGTCGCTGGCCACGCCCACCGCGCTGGCGGCCTCCACCGGCAATCTGGCTTCAGACGGCATCTTGGTCGGCGGCAATCAAAGCTTGGAAACGCTGGCGCAAATCGACGATATCGTGTTCGACAAAACCGGCACGCTCACCGAAGGCAGGCTGGCGGTGACGGCGGTGCAGCCTTTAGGCCGTCTGAACGAAAACGCAGCCGCGGCCATTGCCGCCGCTTTGGAGCAGCAGTCGGAGCACCCGATTGCGCGCGCCTTGCTGAACCACTCCGCCGCCGTTTCAGACGGCCTCAACATCCAAGTGGCGCAGCGGCTCAACCGCGTCGGCTACGGCGTGAGCGCGCAGATGACAGTTGACGGCGAAACCAAAATCTGGGCGCTGGGGCGGGCGGAATATGTGGCCGAAATTGCAGGCAGGCTGCCTGAAGCCGCCGCAGCCATCGAACACAGCGGCAGCCTGGTGTATCTGGGCAATCAACAAGGCTTTCAGACGGCCTTTCTGCTTGCCGACGAAATGAAAGCCGATATCGAACCCATGCTCGCGGCCTTGAAACAAAACGGCGCGCGCCTGCACCTGCTCAGTGGCGACCGTGAAGCCGCCGTGGCCGCGCTGGCCGCCGCACTCGGTTTGGACGCTTGGCGCGCCGAAGCCTCGCCGGAAGACAAACTTGCCTATGTGGAAATGCTGCAACGACAGGGCAAAAAAGTGCTGATGGTGGGCGACGGCATCAACGACGCGCCGGTATTGGCCAAGGCCGACGTTTCCGTGGCGGTGGCGGGCGGCGCCGACGTGGCGCGCGACGGCGCCGATGTGGTGTTGCTCAACGACGACATGCGCGCGCTACCGCAGATGGTGGCGCAGGCGCGGCAAACACGCAACATCATCCGCCAAAATCTGATTTGGGCGAGCGTCTACAACCTCATCGCCGTGCCGCTGGCGGTGTTCGGCTTTGTCACGCCGTGGATTGCCGCGCTGGGCATGAGCTTGAGTTCGCTGTTGGTGGTGGCCAATGCGTTGAGGTTGCTGAAGAAGGAAAAGGCCGTCTGAAAAGATTCGGAATCGTTTGTTTGATATAGCGCTTATAGTGGATTAGATTTGAATCAGGACAAGGCGGCGAGCCGCAGACAGTACAGTTAGTACGGCAAGGCGAGCCAACGCTGTACTGGTTTAAATCTAATCCACTA
>CAYVIS010000211.1:0-3620 GCA_964451565.1 uncultured Neisseria sp. | reverse complement strand
GCCGCCGGCCAGTTTTCCCGCCTCGGCTTTCCCGACGGCGCAGGTTTCATTTGGCGTGCCTATTCCGTCGTTTCCGCCGAATACGCCGACACCCTCGAATACTTCGCCGTATTGATTGAAGACGGCCCCATGAGCGCCAAATTTGCCGAAATGCAGGCGGGTGATACCATTTTGCTCGACAAAAACGCCACCGGTTTTCTGCTGCCCGAGCGCTTTCCCGACGGGCGCGACCTCATTATGCTCTGCACCGGCTCCGGCATCGCCCCATTTCTGTCGATACTCGAACAGCCCGAAATCTGGCAACGCTTCGAGCATCTCGCGCTGGCACATTCAGTTTCCCACGCCGACGAGTTGATTTTCAACGACCGCATCGCCGCCCTGAAAGACCATCCGTTGATTGAAGAATATTTCCACAAACTCGTTTTCGTGCCCGTCACCACCCGCGAAACCGGCGGCAAACTCCACGGCAAGCGTCTGCCCGAATTGCTCAAAAACGGCACACTCGCCCAAGCCTTCGACCTTGAGTTCAGCCCCGAAAACAGCCGCTTTATGCTGTGCGGCAACCCCGCAATGGTGAAAGATACTTTTCAGGCACTGCTTGACATGGGTTTCGCCATGCACCGCAACCGCGTGCCCGGGCAGATTATGATGGAAAACGGTTTTTAAACGCGAAACTGCGGTTTCGGCGGCGGCATTCGGATAAAGGCCGTCTGAAACAGAATGGGTTTCAGACGGCCTGAGGTTTTTGTGGGCAAGATACCTGTCGTTTCTGCGCAGACAAGAGCCCGGAAGGCTTCGGTTAAAACAACCGACACTTTGCATCAATATTACGAAAGGCCGAGACCTTTGCAAAATTACTATTACCACCCCTGCAAAGCTACTCCATTCCGTCATTCCGGCGCAGGCCGGAATCCATTCTTCGTACAAAGTCACTTTAAAATCAAAAAACTGAATCTCGGCAGATGGATTCCGGCCTGTGCCGGAATGACGGGTTTATCGGCTATTTCCTAGGAAAAAAGTATTTTGCAAAGGTCTCAGGCCGTCGGAAACTGAACCTGCGGTTCAGACCGGGCACCCGCCTGCGCGGGTGCGACGTTTTTGTAAACGGCCTTTTCACTGCCGCCTCTGTGTAAGAACGACGAAAGGGTATTTGCGAAAGCCTCGGCCTTTGCTTGCTACCGACCATTTGCCGTAAACAGATTATGCTAAAATCAGCGCATTACCTTTTCAGACGGCCTTATCATATTGCTCAGGCCGTCTGAAACGTTTACAGGAAAGATTGCTATGTCTGTCAACCATTACGAAAATTTCCCCGTCGGATCGCTGGTGTTGCCGCGTCGTTTGCGTAAGCCGATTCATGCGATTTATGCGTTTGCGCGCACGGCGGACGATATTGCCGATGAGGGCGATGCCGATGATGAAACACGTTTGCAGGGTTTGAACGATTTACAGCGCGAGTTGGACACCATTTCGCGCGGTGAAATCCCGCAAACGGCGTTGATGCAGCGTTTGCAGCGCGAAGCCGTGCGGCCGTTTGCGATGCCTTTGCAGCCGTTTTACGATTTGCTTGATGCGTTTAAGCAGGATGTGGTGAAAAAGCGTTATGAAACGTTTGGCGAGCTGGTGGATTATTGCCGCCGCAGCGCCAATCCGGTCGGGCGCATGATGCTGCATCTTTATGGTGAAACCGACAGCCGCAGCGTGGCGCAGAGCGACGGCATCTGCACGGCTTTGCAGCTTATCAATTTTTGGCAGGATGTGGCGGTTGATTGGCAGAAAGGGCGCGTGTATCTGCCGCAGGAAGATTTGCAGAAATTCGGCGTCAGCGAGGCGCAAATCGGCGAGGGCAGGGTGGATGTGGCGTTTCAGCGGCTGATGGCTTATGAATGCGAAAAAGCGCACAAAATGCTCAAAGCCGGTTCGCCTTTGGGTAAAACGCTGAAAGGGCGCACCGGCTTGGAATTGCGCCTGATTATCCTCGGCGGCCAGCGGATTATTCAGAAGCTGGAGGAAAACCGCTACGATGTGTTCGCCAAACGTCCGAAGTTGGATGCGAAGGATTGGTGGAAGATGGTGAAACGGGCGGTGTTGAAAAAATAAGTTTCGGCTGGATTAAAGGCCGTCTGAAAAGGTTTGTTGAGAGTTTGTCGAAGCACTTGTGATAAGCCTGTCGAACCCATTCAGACGGCCTCGATTGTCAGCCTGTTTGAAAAATATAGTGAATTAAATTTGACCCAATACAGCGTTGGCGCGCCTTGCCGTACTCTGTGTACTGTCTGCGGCTTCCCGCCTTGTCTTGATTCAAATTGAATTCACTATAAATAAAGGCCGTCTGAAACATGAATCAGGTTTATTTTGTCACCGCCACCGACACTGAAGCGGGAAAAACATTTTGCAGCGCGGCTTTATTGCAGGCGGCGGCGCGGGCGGGACGGCGCTGCGTCGGTTTCAAACCGGTGGCGTCGGAAGCGGATGCGGCGGGGCGCAATGCCGATGTGCTGGCTTTGCAGGCGGCTTCGGCGCTGCGTTTGCCTTATGAAGCGCACAATTGCTACACCTTTGCCGAAGCCACCGCGCCGCATCTGGCCGCAGCAGACACGGGGCAGACGATTGACGGCGCGCGCATGAGCGCCGCTTTGCAGGCGCTACAGGCACTGAGCGATTGGGTGATTGTGGAAGGCGCAGGCGGCTGGCTGACGCCGCTGGGCGATGCGGCGGATTTTGCCGATTGGGTGGCGGCGGAAAAGTTGCCGGTGATTTTGGTGGTGGGCATGAAGCTCGGCTGCATCAACCATGCGCTGCTGACGGCTGCCGCTATTGCGCAGGCGGGTTTGCCGTTGGCGGGTTGGATTGCCAACTGCATCAGCCCGTCGCCGCACCGTTTGGCGGATTATGTGGCCACGCTGCAACAGCGGCTGGATGCCCCGCTGCTGGGCGTGATGCCTTATGCGCCTGATGCGGCAGCGGATTATTTGGACATTGCGCCGCTGCTGTGAAGCGGTTCAGACGGCCTTATATATAGTTATAGTGGATTAGGTTGAATCAAGACAAGGCGGGACTGATTTACTTGGTGCTTCAGCACCTTAGTAAATCGTTCTCTTTGAGGCAAGCCGCAGACAGTACACCCAGTACGGCAAGGCGAGCCAACGCTGTATGGGTTCAACCTAATCCACTATAGATTATTGCAGCACGGTATCCGAACACGGCTGCACCAACACCCACGGCGCCACCACCACCGCCCACATGGCTTGGTTCACCGCCAAAAACTGCCGCGCCTGCGCTTCGCTGACCACGCCGAACTTGCCCTGCTGCATCAATTCGGCCAGCGCGGCGCTGTCGTCATCGGCCATCATGCGGGCGATGCTGATTAAATCCAAATCGGCGGCCACATACACCGCCGCGCCGCGTGCGAAATGCGGCTGCAGCTCCTGCCAGTCGATACGGGCGGTTTCAAGGTTGAGTTTGTCGTCGAGCAGGGGTTCGGTCATGGCTGGCTCCGTGCAAAAATTCGGATTGTACCGACAATCGGCGGTTTTACAAAACGGATGTTATACAGTATCATTCAACTTCTTTGAATTATTCTTCAGACGGCCTCAACTAAAAGGCCGTCTGAAAACCTT
>CAYVIS010000210.1:0-3669 GCA_964451565.1 uncultured Neisseria sp. | reverse complement strand
AGCCCCATGTTTTTATACAGCTCGTGCGCTTTCATCACCTGATCCATATCCAGCTCTACGCCCAAGCCCGGTTTTTTCGGCACTTCCACCAAGCCGCCTTTGATTTGGAAAGGCTCCTTGGTGAGGCGTTGGTTGCCCTCCTGCCAAATCCAGTGGGTGTCGATAGCGGTGATGTTGCCCGGTGCGGCGGCGGCAACGTGGGTGAACATGGCCAGAGAAACATCGAAGTGGTTGTTGGAATGCGAGCCCCAGGTTAAGCCCCATTCATGACACATTTGAGCCACGCGCACCGAGCCCTGCATGGTCCAGAAATGCGGGTCGGCCAGCGGAATATCGACCGATTGCAGCGAAATGGTGTGCCCCATCTGACGCCAGTCGGTGGCAATCATATTGGTGGCGGTGGGCAGGCCGGTGGCGCGGCGGAACTCGGCCATCACTTCGCGGCCTGAATAGCCTTGTTCGGCGCCGCACGGGTCTTCGGCATAAGCCAATACGCCGCGCAGCTGTTTGCCGATTTCGATGGCTTCATTGAGCGACCAAGCGCCGTTGGGGTCGAGGGTGACGCGGGCTTCGGGGAAGCGTTTGGCCAGCGCGGTCACGGCTTCGGCTTCTTCAAAACCGTCCAACACGCCGCCTTTGAGTTTGAAATCGTTGAAGCCGTATTTTTCATAAGCAGCTTCAGCCAAACGCACAACAGATTCAGGCGTCAGGGCTTCTTCATGACGCACGCGATACCAGTCGCAAGCGTCGTTTTCTTGATTTTGGTAAGGCAGGTTGGTTTTTTTGCGGTCGCCGATAAAGAAGAGATAGCCCAGCATTTCCACGGCATCGCGCTGTTGGCCGTCGCCCAAGAGCGAGGCAACGGTGACGTTTAGGAATTTGCCCAACAGATCGAGCATCGCAGCTTCGATGGCGGTCACCACGTGAATGGTGGTGCGCAGGTCGAATGTCTGCAAGCCGCGGCCGCCGGCATCGCGGTCGGCAAAGGTGCGGCGGACAGATTCCATCACATTTTTATATTCGCCGAGGGTTTTGCCGACCACGAGCGATTTTGCGTCTTCCAGCGTTTGGCGGATTTTCTCGCCGCCCGGAATCTCACCGACGCCGGTGTTGCCGCTGTTATCCTTCAGAATCAAAATATTGCGGGTAAAGTAAGGGGCATGCGCGCCGCTGAGGTTTAACAGCATGCTGTCGTAACCGGCTACCGGAATAACGGTCATTTCTGTAATAACGGGGGTACTCATGGTAAGACTCCTTATTGCATTAGATAGGTTTTGGTAATCGGTTTCAGACGGCCTTGATTCAGCGCACGAGGCCGTCTGAAAAAAATCAACAATCAAATCAGGGAGCTTCAAGCAGTTACAGCATGCCCTTTCTGCCCCATCCCATATCAACACATCGTTATCTGATGTCACCGTTTCGAAATGACGGTCATTGATAATGGCTAATTTAAAAGCGATTATAGGTAAACCATTTGCCGAAAGAATCAGCCAAATACCTCAATATCAGGCCGTTTTTCAGTAATTTTTTAGGCATCGGCACAACAAAGCGGCAATAAGGCGGTTTCTACAGGCACAAACAGGCGTGCGGCATCAGCCTGCTTTGCCGGCAGACCGCATGGCCGGGTGAATACAAATATTGAAAATCCAAACAAAAACAAAACGGTAATCCGGATTCAACCGCCAATCGGCAGCGATATACGATTGCTATTCTGCTTGCACGAAGCAGCAGGCCGTCTGAAAAAATACGGCGGCAGACACCGCCATTCAGACGGCCTCTTTAGCAGAATGAACAAGCGCAAACAGCGTATGCACATTTTTTTTACCACTATCGGCTGTTTTTTTGTTCAACTGCACGATGATTAATCATCTGAAAAAAATTAGACTGTGCACAATTCCCAAAACAAGGAACGATACGATGAATGAGAAATATATCCCCAACACCCTGCGGCAGCGTATGGCCAAGGGCGAGCAGTTAATCGGTTGCTGGAGCGCTTTGGGCAGCCCGATTACCACCGAAGTATTAGGCATTGCCGGTTTCGACTGGCTTTTGCTGGACGGCGAGCATGCCCCCAACGATGTGCTCTCTTTTGCGCCGCAACTGATGGCCTTGAAAGACAGCCGCAGCATGCCGATTGTGCGCCCGCCCCAAAATGACCCGGCGGTGATTAAGCGCTTGCTCGACATCGGCTTTTACAACTTTCTGATTCCTTTTATAGAAACTGAAGAAGACGCTATCCGCGCCGTGGCATCCACCCGTTATCCGCCGGCCGGTATCCGAGGCGTATCGGTTGCCCACCGCAACAACGGCTACGGCACCATTCCCGATTATTTTTCCGTGATTAACGACAATATCGGCATTTTGGTGCAAATCGAAAGCCGGGCCGGCGTGGACAATGTGGACGCGATTGCCAAAGTGGAAGGCATCGACTGCCTGTTTGTCGGCCCAAGCGATCTTTCCGCCGCCTTGGGTTATTTGGGTCAGCCCAACCATCCCGAAGTGCAGCAAACCATCCGCAACATCTTCGAGTGCGCCAAACGAAACGGCAAAGCCTGCGGTATTCTGGCGCCGGTGGAAGAAGATGCCCGCCGCTATATCGAATGGGGTGCCACGGTGGTGGCAGTCGGCAGCGACCTCGGCGTATTCCGCGGCGCCACCCAGCAATTGTGCAATAAATTTATCGAGAAGTAATTTTCCGACTGTTTACGCTGTAACAAGAAAGGTATGATTTATGAAAATCGGATTTATCGGATTAGGTATTATGGGCAAACCGATGAGCAAAAACCTGCTCAAAGCAGGCTACTCATTGGTTGTGCGGGATAACAGCGAAGACGTGATGCAAGAGCTGGTCGAGGCCGGTGCCGTCAGCGCTGCCACACCGAAAGAAGTCGCCGAACAGGTAGACGTATTGATTACCATGCTGCCGAATTCGCCACACGTAAAAGAAGTGGTATTGGGTGAAAACGGCGTCATCGAAGGCGCTAAAGCCGGCATGGTGGTTATCGACATGAGCTCCATCGCACCCTTGGCCAGCCGTGAAATTTACACCGAGCTGGAGAAAAAAGGCGTGGAAATGCTGGACGCACCGGTGAGCGGCGGTGAGCCGAAAGCCATCGACGGCACGCTTTCCGTAATGGTCGGCGGCAAAAAAGAAGTGTTCGACCGATATTATGACGTGATGAAAGCCATGGCAGGCTCGGTGGTTTATACCGGCGATATCGGTGCCGGTAATGTCACCAAGCTCGCCAACCAAGTGATTGTGGCGCTGAACATCGCTGCGATGTCTGAAGCGCTGGTGCTGGCCACCAAAGCAGGCGTCGACCCCGAGCTTGTGTATCAAGCCATCCGCGGCGGCCTGGCCGGCAGCACCGTATTGGATGCCAAAGCACCGATGGTGATGGACCGCAATTTCAAACCGGGTTTCCGCATTGACCTGCATATCAAGGATTTGGCCAATGCGCTGGATACCTCACACGGCGTAGGCGCTTATCTGCCGCTGACCGCTTCGGTGATGGAAATGATGCAGGCGCTGAAAATCGACGGTCACGGTGTATCTGACCACAGCGCGCTGGCCCGTTATTATGAAAAACTGGCCAACACCGAAGTGAAACGCTTCGATTAATCTTGATTAAATGAATCAAGGGGGATATATGTTAGCATTAACTTATA
>CAYVIS010000209.1:0-3688 GCA_964451565.1 uncultured Neisseria sp. | reverse complement strand
GAAGGACGTTTGATTCAGCGGTTTAAAACCGTCCAAGATTTGGGGAGCAGTTCATGCTTTCAGACGGCCTAATCAATGATTGCGCCACTATTTCTTGGCAAAACCCTGCTGCTGTAAAAATGGCAGAATATCAGGGCGCACTTCGCGGCAGAGCGTGGTGCGCACCTGTGCCTCCCAATCCAAATCCAGATTGCTGCGCTGGCGGTAATAATCTTTGACCACGGCATTGTATTCGGCGAAATCCTCCATCTTCATCGCTTCATACTGGTTTTCCGACACCACACAGCTCATGGGCAGGCGCGGACGGTAAATCGGGTCTTGCGCGGGATGACCGATGCACATGCCGAACAGCGGCATCACATATTCGGGCAAATCCAGCAATGCGGCCACACGGCGCACATCGTTGCGCAGGCTGCCGATATACACCGCGCCCAAGCCCAGCGATTCGGCGGCCAGCATCACGTTTTGCGCCATGATGCCTGCGTCGATGGCGCCGATAAGGGTTACTTCCGTCCAGTCGGTTTGCGCATCGGGGGCGATTTGTTTGTGTTTGGCAAAATCCATGCAGAATACTAAAAATTCGGCGCAGGTTTCGATGTAGTGTTGGTCGGAGCCGACCTCGCGCAGGCCTTGGCGGATGGCGTTATCGGTGATGCGGACAATATGCACCGCCTGCAAAAAGCTGGAAGACGAAGCCGCCCGCCCGGCTTCGAGAATAGCGGCCAATTGCTCGGGCGCAACCGCTTCGCCGCTGAATTTGCGGATGGAGCGGTGTGCCAACGCAGTTTCCAATACGGGTTTGCTGCTCAAATTCATCTCGTTTCCTTTCAGATGTTTCAGACGGCCTCACGATTTTGAATGAGGCCGTCTGAAAGCGTTTAATCAGCGAGCTTCACAGCCAATTCGGCCAAACGCCTGCCTTGTGCAAACGCAATCTGCTGCTCGTCTTGGCTCAATTCCGGCTTGCCGTCAGCGCCTGCCACATGCGATGCGCCATAAGGCGTGCCGCCGCTTTGGGTGTGGCTCAAGGCCGCTTCGCTGAACGGAATGCCGCTGATGAGCATACCGTGATGCAGCAGCGGCAGCATCATGCTCAGCAGCGTTGATTCCTGGCCGCCGTGCAGGCTGGCGGTGCTGGTGAATACGGCGGCGGGTTTGCCGATGAGTTCGCCGGATAGCCATTGCGCGATGGTGCCGTCGAGAAAGTATTTCATGGCGGCGGCCATATTGCCGAAACGGGTGGGGCTGCCCAAGGCTAATGCGGCGCAGTTTTGCAAATCGGCAGCGGTGGCGTAAGGCGCGCCTTCGGCGGGAATGTCACCCTCTACCGCTTCGCACACCGCCGACACTTTCGGCACGGTGCGCAACACCGCTTCGCAACCGGCCACGCTTTCGATGCCGCGCGCGATTTGCTGCGCCAGATTGCGCGTGCCGCCGTGTTGGGAATAGTAGAGAACGAGAATATTTAAGGTTTTTTGGCTCATGGGCAAGATTCCGTTACAATAAAAAAAATTGTTCACAAGGGAAAGAGTATGCTGAATCTCTCGCAGTGGCAACAATGGCGTGAAACCCGCATGGCCGGTTTTGCCTTGTTTCTGCTCCGTCGTTTCAATGAAGTGCGCGTGCCTCAGGTGTCGGCCAGCCTCACCTTTACCACGCTGCTGGCGCTGGTGCCGGTGTTTACGGTGACTGTGGTGTTGGTGTCGGCCTTTCCGGTATTTGATGACTTTTCGTCCTCGTTTGTCAATTTCATCAATCAAACGCTGGTGCCGCAAGGCGCGGGCACGATTTTCAGCTATATGGAGGAATTCAAGGGCAAGGCCAGCAACCTCACTGCCATCGGCGCACTGATGCTGCTGGTGACCTCACTGATGTTGATCCGCACCATCGACCAAACTTTCAACCTGATTTGGCACGTCAAAACCGAGCGGCCGCTGTGGACGCAGTTTCTGGTTTACTGGGCGCTGCTCACTTTCGGCCCGGTGGCCATCGGCGTGAGCGCTTCTTCATGGGCGCTGCTGCTGAAATACAGCCAGTTTAACGAACATTTCCCGGTGTTGGCGCAGATTACCCAAATCATCACCTCCATCCTGTTCAGCACTATTTTGCTGTGGATGCTCTACCGGCTGGTGCCCAACCGTTTTGTGCCCGCCAAACATGCGCTGTTCGGCGCATCGGTGACGGCGGTATTGCTGGAAATCGCCCGCCACGGCTTTGCCTGGTATGTGAGCACGTTTAACGGATACACCCTGATTTACGGCGCGTTTGCGGCCATTCCGTTTTTCCTGCTGTGGCTGAATCTGTTGTGGATGCTGGTGCTGACCGGCGCCGTTTTCACCGCCGCCCTCTCCTATTGGCACGGCGAAGCGTTCCGCCGCAGCTTCGACGCGCGCGGCCGCTTTGATGACGTGTTGAAAATCCTGCTGCTGCTCGACGAAGCCCAACAAAACGGCAATGCCATGAAAGTGCAGGATTTCCGCGGCCACATCAATATGGGCTACGACGAGCTGGGCGAGCTGCTCGAACGGCTGGCGCGGCATGGCTATGTGTATCAGGGCAAACAGGGCTGGGTGTTGAAAACCAATGCCGAAAGCATCGAAATCGCCGATTTGTTCAAGCTGTTTGTCTACCGCCCCAACCGCTACAACCAAGACCACGTCAACGATTCGGTCGAACAAATCATGCAGCCCTGCCTCGACGCCATGCACATTTCACTGGCCGAATTCAGCGTGCATGCCAAAGAAAATTGGGACAAACGCTATGAAACCCGCCAAAACGCCGATGGCTAATCCAGATTGATACATGATATAGTGGATTAGATTTGAATCAGGACAAGGCGGCGAGCCGCAGACAGTACACCCAGTACGGCAAGGCGAGCCAACGCTGTACTGGTTCAAATCTAATCCACTATACAACAAAGGCCGTCTGAACGCTTTCAGACGGCCTGACCATTACTTCAAATCCAATCAACGCCGCTTCAACTCGGTACTTTCAAACCCAGCCATTTCATGCTGCCGTCTTTATCGGTTTCTTTCACTGTGAGTACAAAATCACCGATATGGATGCGGTCGCCCTCCACCGGCATGCCTTCAAAACGCTTCTTAAACAAACCGCGCAAAGTCATGCTGCGCTCGTCTTCATCCAACTGCAACCCGTAAGCCGCCGCCAAATCGCCGGCCAGGCTGGAAGGATTGACCACGAATTCGCCGAAAAAGCTCTGGCTCAAGCTCATGCTACTGCCGGTTTCCGCAAACCGTTTCGCCAATGTTTCCACCTGCTCCGACGGCACGATATACCAAGCAACGTCGCCCGCCTGCAAGCGCGAATCCAAGCCCAGCTCTACGCGGTCGTGGTGGCGGATGAGTGCAAAACAGCGGGTAGCAAGCAAATCCAAATCCTGTGCCACTTCATCGGGGTGCATGCCCTCCACATCCGAATCTGCCTTCACTTCATAAGCCAGCAGCGGCACCGAAGCGCTCTCTGAAAGCCAGATTTCACGGCTGTCTTTCGGCTCGGGCTTAGGCGGCACGGCCACTTTCAGCCAATGCGCCACCACCGGAATGGTCGCGCCCTGAATCAGCAGCGACAAAATCACCACCGCAAACGCCACGTCAAACAAAAGCCGCGCATTGGGCACGCCCATCATCAGCGGCATCATCGCCAGCGTAATCGGCACCGCGCCGCGCAA
>CAYVIS010000208.1:0-3705 GCA_964451565.1 uncultured Neisseria sp. | reverse complement strand
TTTCAGACGGCCTTTCATTGCCCGCTGCCTAAATCCGTCCGGCTTGTGGTGACAGCCAACGCTATGCCCAAACGGTGTGACAGGCATAAAAAGCCCGGATATCTCCGGGCTTTGCTGCATCAGGTTGGTGTTTATTCCACCCGTTCGCCGTGGATATTCAAATCCAAGCCTTCGCGTTCGACGTCTTTTTCCACTCGCAAACCGCCGCAGATTGCGCCGACTGCTTTCAGGATGATGTAGCTGACGATGGCGCTGTAGGCCACGGTGGTCAGGGCATCTTTCAGTTGGATAAACAGTTGCGAGCCGATGGTGGCGTCGCCGCCGAAGATTTGGTTGCTGAAAAATACGCCGGTGAGCACAGCGCCGATAAGGCCGCCGAAACCGTGGATACCGAAGGCGTCAAGCGAATCGTCGTAGCCGAGTTTGCGTTTCAGCATCACAGAGGCGAAATAGCAGCCGATAGCAGTCAGGATACCGATGGCCAGCGCGCCTTGCGGGCCGACGAAGCCTGCGGCGGGTGTGATACCGACCAAACCGGATACGGCACCGGAAGCGAGGCCGAGGGCAGAAGAGCGGTGGCCGGCCACTTTTTCACACAACAGCCAGCTCAGGGCACCGGCAGCGGCGGCGATTTGGGTCACGGCCATGGCCATGCCTGCTGAGGCATCGGCGGCAACAGCGGAGCCTGCGTTGAAGCCGAACCAGCCTACCCACAGCATGGCCGCGCCGGTGAGGGTGAGCGCCATATTGTGCGGCGGCATGGCTTCTTTGCCGTAGCCGATACGTTTGCCCAATACCAGGGCAGTGACCAAACCGGCGATACCGGCATTGATGTGCACCACGGTGCCGCCTGCATAATCGAGCACGCCGCCTTCACCCATAAAGCCGCCACCCCATACCCAATGCGCGGTGGGCACATAAACCAGCAGCACCCACAAGCCCGAGAAAAGCATCATGGCCGAATATTTCATGCGCTCGGCAAAGGCGCCGGTGATGATGGCGGTGGAAATCACGGCAAACGTCATTTGGAAAAACATAAACACAGTTTCGGGAACGCTGCCCGCATTGGGCGACACGGTGACCATTTCTTTGGCCAGATCCAAGCTCATGCCGCTCAGAAATACGCGGTCGAGGCCGCCGATAAAAGCGTTGCCGGGGGTGAAAGCGAGCGAATAGCCGACCACCATCCACAAGATGCTCACCAGCGCGGCTACGGAGAAACTGTGCATCATGGTAGAGAGGATGTTTTTCTTGCGCACCATGCCGCCGTAAAACAGCGCCAGGCCGGGAATGGTCATAAACAGCACCAATACGGCAGACGTCATCACCCAAGCGGTGTCGCCGCTGCTGATGGCTGAGAAAGGCTGCCACCAGTCTTCCGTACCGGCAGCCAGCGCGGGCATCGGCATAAATAAGAAGGGCAATAGCAACGTCAGTTTGCGGGATAGGGTTTTCATGTTGCGTTTCCTTTGCTTTATTGGTTATTAAAATGTAATCAGATTACACAGCAGCGTCGCCGTTTTCACCGGTACGGATGCGGATAACTTGCTCAATCGGGCTGACAAAAATTTTGCCGTCGCCCACTTTTCCGGTGTGCGCTGCGTCGATAATGGTCTCTACCGCGCGTTCGACCTGATTGTCTGACAACACAACATCAATCTGGATTTTCGGCAAAAAATCCACAGCATATTCCGCGCCGCGATACACTTCAGTATGGCCTTTTTGACGGCCGAATCCCTTCACTTCGGTTACGGTCATCCCCTGAATGCCTATATCGCTCAAGGCTTCGCGAACATCATCTAATTTAAACGGCTTGATCATGGCGGTTACTTTTTTCATTGTAGGCTCCCTTAAAAGTGTCAACAATTTGATGGAAAAATCTTAGCCTCAACCTTACTGCACAACATTACCGCTTTGCAAGAAATTGTTGACAATTTTTTACTGAGAAACAGGATTTAGCAGGAATATGCGTTAAGATGACGTAGATGTGCGTGTAAAATTATTTCTTTAGGCTTGAATATGAATGAATATATCGCTTGAATTTAAATTCTAAATATTTCATGGCATATTTGGTTGAATGATGGGGCTTTGTTGCCGTGATTGGAAATTGCAGCAACTTAATCTGTTAAAGAGGCCGTCTGAAAGACGGATGGTTTTGAAATAAAACGACATACAAAGGCGGCGTTCAAGCGCAATAAATTTTGGGGCTGGCGCGGCAGTCGGGTATAATCACGGATTATATAAAACGGCGGTTCGGCAGCCGCGACGGTAAACCTCATTTTTCAGAGAAGCCCATGTTAGTTTGCAACCCTTACGAAATCGTGATTCACGGCACCACCAGCAAAGGCAAAACTTTCCGTCCCAGCGACTGGGCAGAGCGCTTGTGCGGTATTTTGTCGTCGTTTGATAAAGGCAACCGTCTTTCCTACCATCAGTGGGTGCGTCCGATGCTGGTCGACAAAGTGCGCTGTGTGGCAGTGGATAAAAAGCTGGAAGAAATCAACCCGCCGATGTTCCGTTTTTTGATGGATTTCGCCGCCGACAATGATTTGCGCGTGATGGACTGCAAAGCGCTGCTGGAAGAGCGCGACGAGCAACAGCGCCAGGAAGCCGAGCCGGAGCATGTGCCGTTGGCTAAAGCCATCGAAGAGAAGCAGGCCGCCGAGCGGGCGCAGCAGGAAGCGGAAGCCAACGCGCCGGTGGTGAGTGTGTTGCGCGAAATTGCCACCAACGAAACCTCCGTGGCTTTTGCTGCGCTGAGCGTGTTGCGGCCGATGCTTACCGACGTCAACCGCTTTGTCGAACAGGTCAATAATCTGCAGCGCAGCGAGGGCTACCGTTTGCTGGGCGTGTTTGAAGAGGGCAAAACCAATGCCGTGGCCGTGTGCGGCTTCCGAGAGGAAACCAATCTGGTGAGCGGACGCCATATCCATATTGACGATGTGGTCACCATTCCGCAAAGCCGCGGCAAAGGCTACGCCGCGCGCCTGCTGGCCGAAGTGCGCGAAATCGCCAAAGCAGAGGGCATCCAGCAGATTCACATCGATTCGAATGTCGGCAGCGAGCGCGCCCAAGCGCACCGTCTGTATTTTGAAAACGGCTTTGAAATCAGCGCCCACCATTTTTTAAGCCGGGTGGAATAAACCGCTTAGGTTGATAAAAACATAAAAGGCCGTCTGAATGGTTCGAAAAAATCACTACGAACCATTCAGACGGCCTTTTAATATTCAGTGGAATCAATCGCGCTTGTGTTCGATATAGTCGGCGCGTTTGCTTGATGTGTCCGGGTCGACAGTGTATTCGCCCTCGATAATATCGCCCTCATCACGCTGGCGCGGACGGGTGTGCTGCGTCTCGAAAGGGTTGGTGCCTGCGGTGAATACGCCGCCCTGCATGTCGGCAACCGGCTTGCCTTTAAACGGCAGCAGTAAAACCAACGCAATCAGCAGCGATACAAAGCCCGGGCTCATCATCAATATGGCCGCCACGGTATAGCGAATCGGCCACAGCATCTGATACAGCGACACTTGGCCGCCGCTGCGCAGGGTCGATCCGGCCAGCAACACGCCCGAAAGGCCGAAATGGCGCAGCATCATCACCCCGGCGATAAAGCTTAAAATCATCAGCCCCAGCGTGGCCGCGCCGCCGAGCCAGTCGGCCATCCACACAATCGACATGATTTCCAAAAACAGCAGTACCAAAAAG